>DATNQN010000020.1 GCA_036703985.1 Leptolyngbyaceae cyanobacterium | reverse complement strand
TGTACTGATTCAGTGACACCGCGAACGTTGGCTTCATCAATTTTGTTCTGTACGGATTGACTAATTCCACGCACGTCAGCTTCATCAATCTTTTGTTTTGCAGATTGAGCTACACTTTTTAGGTCTGTTTCTTCGACTTTTTCTTTGACGGTATCGATTACGCCTTCAACTTGGTGAGACACTTGTTTGGCTGCATCTTTCACGGAATCGACTGCACTATCAACTCTTTGGTCGATTCCTTCTGCTGCGCGATCGCCAATTGCTGCACCTGCGATCGCACCGCCAACTGCACCGATCGCAGCACCCAAGCGTCCGCCAACTAAATTACCGATCGCAGCACCAGCAACGCCGCCTCCAGCTGCACCGATCGCTTCCGCAACTATATGGTTATTCTTTTGATTTTCTTCAGAAGCGCTTTCTAGTGGCTGAATTTGTTCGGAAGCGCTTTTTGTGGGCTGTATTTCTGATGTTATCGGAGTTTCTACTACTTCCGGTCTTTTTACGGTGTTATCGATGATTTCAACATCGATCGGCTTCCGATTTTTTGAGTTTTTGTTGGACTTAGCCATGAGAAAATTTCCTTTAATTGCATATCTTTTGTTGATTCCTCTTTACTTTATCGATTAACAAAAAGGATAACCTCCTCTATTGAGGTAAATTTTAAAACTCTAAAATCCTCTGATAGGAATACATCTCTAGTTGCAAAAACTAACCTGATGCGTCGAGATTTTTTGATGTAAGCGATTACTTAACCAAAATAATTTTTGAGTAAACTACGATCGATTTCCTTATAATTCTGCCCAAAGTAGGATATTGAGCGTTAGTAATTGGTTACAATTACCAACACTCAATATACTGAGCGGTAATCAAATTAAAAGCGTTACTGTTTACCTTCTGCCCGAAGCAACCTGAATTTGATCGAATATTGCATTATCAGCAAAGAATCTTCTTTGCGCGTTATCCCAACCCCCTAGTTGAGCTACAGTAAACAAGTTGTTAATTCTAGGAAAAGTTCTGCTAAACTCAGCCGCTACCGCAGCGTTAGCAGGTCGAAAACCTACTTTAGCAAATTCTCTTTGAGCTTCCGGAGTAGCGAGGTACTTCACGAAAGCCTCTGCCACCTGACGAGTACCATGTTTGTTTACATTTCTATCAACAACTGCGACCGGATTCTCGATCGAAATGTTCACTTGCGGGATGATATACGGTTCTGTTTCACCCTGTTGTTTCGCTAAGAGAATTTCGTTTTCATAGTTGAGCAACACATCTCCTTGTCCTTGTTTGTAGAAAGCATCGGAAGCTTCGCGAGCATCTCTGGGAAGGACAGGAACGTTTTGATAAACTTGACTCACAAAGCGACGTGCTGCATTTTCATTTCCGCCAGTTCTGACTACAGAACCCCACAAAGCTAAAAAGTTCCAACGAGCTACACCGGAAGTTTTCGGATTAGCAGTAATCACTTTAACGCCATTTTTAGCTAAATCAGACCAACCTTGAATTCGTTTGGGATTACCAGGTCGCGTTACTAAAGCTACCACTGATTTACTAACAACTCCGTTATTAGGAATTTCCCGCTCCCATCCAGGTTGAATCAAACCAACTTGCTGAATGCGATTCACATCAAAAGCCAACGCTAAATGTACTACATCTGCTTCTAACCCATCAATAACTGCACGAGTTTGGGAACCAGAACCGCCATAGCTTTGGTTGAACCTAACATTCTGGTTTTGTTCTCGTTTCCACTTAGCAACAAAGTTAGGAATAATCCTGTCATAAGCTGCTTTAGTAACAGCAAAGGAAACTAAAGTTAGTTCAACATCTTTCGGTCTTTGCTGAGTATTGGCCACCTGAGGGATTAATAAATTTAAGCCGAGACCAAACCCCAAAAATAAAGAAAATAGCTTGTAACTAGAAGATTTTTTATTGAAAATACGAATCCGCATAAAAAAATTCTCCTGCCTTGAATTTCCGCTAAGTTGAGTGAAAAAATAACCAAAAGAGTTGAGAATTTGGGTGATGTCAGTTTTCAGCAAGCAAAACTTACCGACCAACCCAAATTGGCACTCGCTGCTGTAAAAAGGCGCGTGCTAGCAGGATTTTCTGTTTGAGAAAATCCCTTATTTTTCAACTAAAAAGCAAATTTAGGAAATCTTCAGAGCGTGGAATTAGCCCCAAGTTTTCCTTCCTTTATTTTTAATCTACGGTAAATCGCTCGACTTAGTGGTGTTAATGCTTAAAATATTTGCACAAACGATTCCAAAAAGCAAGCCCTTGTTTTGCGGAGCGCAACCAGAGCGCTCAACACCCTTGCTTGTAAAGGGTTTTTAAGCGATCGAGATACTTGCTTTCTCGCCGTAAAATTAAGAAATCTAGATAGAAAACATTAAATTTTTTGTTTCTTGTCGAACGGGAATCTCAATCCAAAATTCTGTTCCTTGTCCCGGTATCGACTCGCACCACAGTAAACCATTATGCTTATCAACGACAATTTGATAACTGATTGACAACCCTAAACCTGTTCCTTTCCCGATTGGTTTTGTGGTAAAAAATGGATCGAATAATCGTTTTTTTACTTCCTCTGTCATGCCAGGGCCATTGTCAGCGATTCGGATACATACATAATCGGGTTTCGAGCATTCGCTACTAATAGTAATAGTTATTTCTTTCCCGGATTTTTGCTGCTCTGATAGAGTATTATAATAACTTTCTAAAGCATCAATACTATTAGCAATGATATTCATAAATACTTGATTTAATTGGCTGGGATAGCACTCAATCGAAGGTAATGTTCCATATTTTTTGATTATTTTGATACCGGGGAAATTGCCTCTAGCTTTTAGCCTGGTTTGTAAAATTAGTAGAGTATTGTCAATGCCATCATGGAGATTAACTTCTTTCATCTCGCTCTCATCTAACCGAGAGAAATTTTTTAAAGATAGAACGATATCGCGAATGCGATCGGCCCCTATCTTCATAGAATGAATTAGCCTTGGAAAATCTTGGATAATAAAATCAAAATCCATCTCTTCCTTGTATTGTTGGAGCTTTTCATCTCTATCGTTATAGCCATCTTGGTAAAAATTCATTAATTTTAATAAATTCAATGTATATTGATTGACGTAATGGAGATTCCCATAAATAAAATTTACCGGATTATTAATTTCGTGAGCAATGCCAGCTACTAATTGCCCTAAAGCAGACATTTTTTCTGTTTGCACTAGTTGAGCTTGTGCTTGTTTTAGTTGCTGTAATGCTTGTGACAATTGTTTAGATTGCTGAGTGCGTTCGGCGATCATTTTTTCAATTTGCTCGGTATAACGCAATAGCCTTCGTAAGTAAATCATCACTATACTAGTTAGGAAGATTCCAAAGATTAAAGTTAACCAAGACCGCCAATAGTGTTGAGCATTGTTGTGGTTTAATGGCAGTAGCAATCGCAATAACCATCGGCGATTTTCAATATTAATTATGCGAGTGCAAGCATTACCAATACGGCAATAAAATTGTTGGTTATTTTTAATCTTGTTTACTTGAGCGGACTCTGTAATTATTCTTTTTGTACTTGCTTCGTAAAAAGCTAAAAACCTTTCATCTAGCGGGGCAGTCAGGTCTTCCAAGTAAAAATCGGTAGAGTCCAATTTTACTTCTTGTAAGCTAGTTCTAACAATCTCTTCAACCTCTAACCTGCCCAGGATAAAACCTCTCAAATCTGGCCGCTCTAAAGGTGATTTATTGGTTTTGTTAAATCTCGTTATATTCTTGTTTCGATTGTAAATTGGCATAAAAACTAAAAAATTAGTTTTTGAATAAGTTTCTTTAATTAACTTAATTCTACTAGTTGCAATTATCTCTTCTCGAACTGTTGCTTTTTCTAAAGCTGATTTATAAGCAGACAGAGCAGTTAAATCTAAATATAGAAGTCTTTCGGTTTCATTAAAAGAGAAGGCATATTGGTTATGACTGTATTGCCTATTATTTTGCTCGCTAACAGGTAACCAAGCAATTTCTTTAAGACTGGGATGCCGATATAAAAGAGCTTTGGCAAAACTTTCAAACTCTTGTGGTCGAATCTTTTTAGAGGAATTATATAAAGCACCGACTGCCCTGATTACTTCGGAATTACCATCGATTTCTCCTTCTATATTGCTAGCTATTTTTTCTAATCGCTCTTGCATTTCTGTTTGCCGGAATTTATGCTCCCAGTTATACACTGCTAAAAATGCAACAACTGACAATCCAATTCCCGTACAAAGGGTTAATCCAGCCTGAATATAATAGCGATATTCAAATAAAAAATTAATTTTAGAATTGAACTTTAACCACTTATGTAAGTTAGCCATATTGATTAGTTATTTTGGTTAGTAGTTTAATGTCTGCAATCTCTTTATAAGAAGTCATATATCTGCTAGAGGGATAAATTCCTTTAGCAGTAAATTCTCTGGCTTTTTACTCCTCAAGCGGGCAGTATACCTTGAGAGGTTCTCTTGGTTCTCTTATTAAACTACACTAAGTCGCTAGAGTTACCGTATTTAAGGAGAATATTAGAATATCACTGCAAGCTATTCAAAGCAAGCCTTTATATCTGCGTAATTAAAAAAAATAATAAAATCGTACTTTCATCTATTTTTTTGATAAAATTTTTGTAAAATATTACAAATAACTACTTATAATTCAGTATTTTTACTTATAAAATGTTAATTAAAATACAAATCGATCAATTTAAGGTAAACTTTTTAGCTTTCTACGAGTCTATTAATCTAACTAGAACACCAATTCAGTAATGCCAGATATCGGGTTTCTTTGATTTGCGGCAACCAAATAAACCCGGTTTCTCATACCAATCGCTCGTGCTGAATGGGTGTTCTAGTCCCATCATTCACTAATCTTAACAATACTTTCTTTATCTACTAATTCCATCATTATTCGTAAATCTGCCGACCTCTGTTGATGAAGATTCCGTTCTTTTATTACAGCATCGAAACTTTTTCCTTGCAGCATTCCTTCAGTAATGGTGTTTAACTGAGTCCAAGTTAAATCAGTTTCCACATAAGCTTTTGCGATCGCAATCAGTATATCCAGATAACCATTACCCTCCAGTTCGGTCATCATAGTATGAGGAATATCAAGAGATTTATCAAAACAGTAATACCAAGCTTGAGGCTGATGTTGCAGTACGGCTGTAAAAAATTCCCTTTGATCTGCGTGGTTGGTAGCCGCATCACCTTCACTAGCAATAATTAACATCGGCGCGGCGGGATGGTGCTCTATGCGATCGAGAATTTCATAACCCATATCTAAAAACAACCGCAACGCCGGAATCCGAAATCCTTGATAACCAAAATTACCGGGATTATCTTTATTGAACCACTCATAATAAAAAGGCAAAATCGACACCAACCAATCTGTCACAATAAAACTACTTTTTAGATAAGGAGCAAAAATTAAAGCTTTGCTAATTATTTGGGGATATTCCAAGGCAAACCAAGCCGCTAGAGTACCGCCACTCGAATAACCACCCAGTATAACTTCTTCTCCCAAAAGTTTAGCTTTCTCCAACCAACCCAATACAAATTCTAGATAAACTTCCCTCTCTGTTGGTAAAGGCGGCGGGTTATCTCCATCCCAATCTCCGGCTATGCCATGACCGGGTTGCAAGGGAGCTAAAACATTATAACCCGCTTCAAAAAAAGCTTTTCCTAAAGGTTCAAATTGATAAGGCCCAGCCGTAAAACCGTGGAACAAAACGAATACTTTTTTGGTGGGATGGGGATGAAAATAAAATTGCGATCGACAAGCTTCATTCCTCACAGGTAAAGCATTCTCTCGAATCTTAGCTTGTTCGACTATCTCTGATATTAAAGAAGTATAATCTCCCATAATTAACCATTCGCTAAATTTTTACCAATATAAATGAAAATTTCAGCGATGCCATCTGTAAAAAGATCGATCTAGTTTGTAGTGAGGACTTTAGTCCTCTCAAAGCCGTTATCTAAGGACTAAAGTCCTTACTACAAACTATACTTATTTGACATTATTCCTTGCGTCCATCTGGAGAATTTTGTCTGCCTGGAATACTTTCTATCGATACTAATGCTGCTCTTGAAGCGGCTATAATATCTCTTTCTGCTCCACCTAAATATACGCGACCGAAACTACCGATCGGATGAACATCTAAAATATTAATCAAAGCAGCTTTCTCCGCTTCATTCGCCGCCAACGCTGCATAAGCCGCAGGTTCAACTTCCAGCACGTAAAGAGTTTGCCCTGATAAAATCATCTGTCCCCGGCGTCCTCGATTGATCAGTTGTGTTTGATGGGGGTCAACATTACGGATAATTTGGCTAGAAATCACGCGCGGTTTAATACAATCCTCTCTGCGTACTCCAATCGTTTCCAAAATCGCTTTGCCAGCCGCCCGCACTTCTCCTTGCACGCTAGCATGAATTTCTAGAAGACCGTAAAGCCTCTCCACCACCTGCACCGCCGGACGCACGGAAGCAGATTTCATTGCCACATCAGTAATTCGGTTAATTTCTATCCCAGGCGAGATTTCAATCCACAATGACGCATCTCCCTGTAACGGTAAAAATCCTTGCGCCACGGTTCCCAAGTAAGCGGCGTACTGAGGCTGCAAGCTGTCTAAAAATACATAACTGCGTAGTTCTATCCCCAAGGCTGGTATCTCCGTTTAGCGATCGTCTGTGATTCCCATAAGATGAACAATATTACTTTATCGATCGATTTTTTGGATGATGGCCCAATCTTCCACACCTTTTGCCTTACCTTCTGGGTTTACACTCCGTCCTGCCACGAATAAAGATAG
Source organism: Leptolyngbyaceae cyanobacterium (assembly GCA_036703985.1). Lineage (GTDB taxonomy): Bacteria > Cyanobacteriota > Cyanobacteriia > Cyanobacteriales > Aerosakkonemataceae > DATNQN01. The sequence continues at coordinate 140,918 of DATNQN010000020.1, read as the reverse complement.
ATGGGGAATACTCAAATTATATTTTGCTGTTTTTGACAGGGATAGTTTGCTTCGATCGCTAATCAAGGCTCTAAAAATTTCTCTAAATACTTTGTTTTTTATTTTCATAATTTTGTTTGGATTTATTGCGATCGGCATATTGATAGGTTATCAAATTCAAAATTTTGCCGAACAATGGCTGTGGAAGCATAACGGCTATTTTGTACCTTATAATTTGCCAAATAACTTGATGAGGATATTACAAAATTATGCTTACTTAATCAGCTTCACATTGACAACAACAGCGCTTTAAGTCTGGATTTTTAATATTACGAAAGAAAGTTTACCTGGAGTGTGGGTAGTGGAATGCGATCGGCATATAGTTGCTGTCGCCAGATTAGATCGTCGTCCTCAATATTCACAAATAACCAGTTTGTATGTCACACCGAGATATCGCCAGCGTGGATTGGGATCTTGTTTGCTACAAAAGCTGATTCAGGAAGCAAACAAACCAGTGTTTCTATTTTGTTTACCCGAACTTGTGGGATTTTACGCTCGCTTTGGTTTTATAAGAGCTTCCAAAGAAAACGTTCCTCCGCAGTTAAGATTTTTAATACACGATCGCTTTACTTTCCTCACTCTTTTTCTTCCCGATCCTGCTGTTTCGCTACCGCCAGTCGCCGCTAATAAAGTTAATCGGCTGGCTAATTCGCTAAATGGAAGTTACGTAATACGACAAGTTCAATTCAGAGAAGTTAATAAAATCCAAAAAATGATATTTAATTCGGCCAACTTAGATATTTTATTACCATTTGGACTAAGCTTAAAAACTATCTATTCCCTGGTAACTTTAGTAACCAAATTATTTATTTTGATGTTAATTATAGGGTGGGTAGGTTTGCTAATCATCGTAATTCTACCTTCTTCTGGTAGTGGAATAGCTTCGGAAATGAAAAAGTATGACGATTATCGCTGGATTACCGAAAGTGTTTTTACGTTAGCAATTTATTATGCTGGAGGATTGTTCGTACTGATGGTAATAGCAGTTATATCTGGATTTGCAGTTTCCAGACAGCATAGTAACTTCTGGATTGCCGAACGAAATAGTAAAATAGTTGGATATGCTCGGTTATCTAGCTGCGATCGATATTCTATACTTCATTATTTGCATATTGACAACGAACATTTAACTCAAAGTTTAGACAGCCAATTAATCGATCACTTGTCTCAAACAGTAAGAAAGCCTATCTATTTAGCTTGTTCTGCTGAATTTGCACAGCGGTACAGACGTTTGGGTTTTATACCTGTTTCAACAAGAAACTTACCTCAAAAGCTGCGGTTCGGAGGTATTATAAATCAACAATTCGGTGGTAGTAATTTGGTTTTACGTTAATCATTTAATTTTTTAACTAGAGATTACTTATGCAGCCAAAGGAAACGCCGCCGCCAACATCCAACCGAAGAAAATAGCGCTACCAATCCCATAACTCCAACCTTCTTTGATTTGAGCAGCCGCCAAGTGAAGAATCGCCATTACAAGTGGAAATATGGGTAATATTAAATAGATAAAACCCAGTTGCGGGACAAGGAAAACTGTTAAAAATAAGCTGCTTACTAATATAGTAGTTTCTAAAAGCCACCAGGCTATTCGTTTGACAATACTCGCACCTTGTTGGGATATTCCCGATGCGAGAAACCAAGGAAAACAAGCTAATGATAACAAGGGAAATAACTTTAATCGGGTGGGAATTAACCACCACTGAAGCCAAACTACTTGCGCCATTGCACCAAAGGCAATCCAAAGAATTGCAAACAATCCTAAGCCTAATCCTACTCTTTTAATTGTCGGACGTGGTAAACGCCAAATTATGCACAACCACACTATTCCCGCTACGAAAAACCAAATACCTAATGCACCACCTACCATTAAGCCACCTAAATTGGCAATTTCTCCTTGCTGACTGATTGCAGAAACTACGCTAATTGCAGCAAATGGCGCTAAAAGTAAACCGAACCAGCTTCTAATTTTAACTACTTTTGTTTTTGGTACATCAGAAATAAAACTTGGTGCAATTGCTGCTAACAATATCAACCATGCTAATAAATGCAAACTATACCAAATCATCCGGCGATCGATATAATTACTATTATTCTGCACGCCAAAGGTAGCATCTAACCATCTTCTGGCTGCTTGATAGCTAGGGTTGCTAAATAAAATCGTGATATGTTCTACATTCGGTATAATTACTAATTCTCTTCCTCTTCTTTGAACTAAATTGCTATTCTCTCCACCTGCCATTTTTAAAAGTCTTTGTGCATTGTTGATAAAACCGCCTTCCCAGCTACCCGCTTGCAATTGAAGGTTGCGGGGTGTTGTGGGCGTGACATCGGCACCGGTGGGAGAAACTGCTATAGTAGCGGCAAAGCGATCGCGTTTTTGAATTCCCGCCGACATCACCGCACCGCTACCCATCGAATGACCTAATAACGCTAAACGCCCAGAATCAACTTCCGGTTGCGCTAAAAGGACATTTGTGGCGATATCTAAGTCTTTTTGCAGTGAAAAACCTTTTAAAGGCGCAGGATTCGCACCATGTCCGCCAAAATCCCACAACATCACCGCATATCCGGCGTGGGCTAAAACATGGCCGTATCCTAACATCAATTGCTTGGAACCGGCAAACCCATGCGCTACTAATACACCAGGTACTTTCTGGGCATTTTTTGGTGCGATGTATAACATCGGTATGTTGTTCCTGTGAAGCGATCGCACAATTAACCCAGTCCTGGCAGCGATCGCTCCCCACCAAGAAAGTGTGATTAGCAACAGCGCGATCGCCAGTAAAACTAATGGCTGTTTTTTGGTAATTTTTTTCATACTAAGTTTCCTAAAAACTAACAACCATTTTGCCCAAAATTGTGATAACCATTTAATGATATAACTCCATCAATTTATCAAGAATAATTCTCAAGCTAGATGCCATAATTCATTTTGACTTCTATGCGACTGGTGAGTGAATATTCTGAATTCTGAGTTCTGAATTCTGCTTTCTTCTGTTATGACTCCATCACCCGAAACTCTTTGGCAAGATTTGCAATCCATTCGAGAAACTGCCCCTCTCATTCATAACATTACTAATTATGTGGTAATGAATAATACCGCTAATGCTTTGCTAGCTATTGGTGCTTCTCCCGTGATGGCGCACGCTTTAGAAGAAGTAGAAGATATGGTGAAATTGGCAGGCGCATTAGTGATTAATATCGGTACTTTAAGCAAAAATTGGATCGAAGCAATGCAGAAAGCAATGTGGTCTGCCAAACAACTCAATAAACCGATCGTATTCGATCCGGTAGGTGCGGGGGCAACTCCTTATCGAACATTAAAAGTTGATAGCATTTTTTCTATAACTACGCCGAACGTAATTCGGGGTAATGCCAGTGAAATTAGCGCTATCTCTAATTTAATTTCTACTACTAAAGGTGTAGATAGTACCCAAACATCAGAAACAGCGATCGCTTCAGCTAAAACTTTAGCAGAAAAGCATCAATGCACGGTAGTAATTAGCGGTGCTAAAGATTTTGTGATTAGCGATCGTCAAGTTTTTTGCATCGAAAACGGACACCCGATGATGGCAAGAGTAACGGGTATGGGTTGTACTGCTACTGCTTTGATCGGTGCTTTTTTAGCGGTTAATTCCGATTATGCGATCGCCTCTGCACACGCAATGGCAGTGATGGGGATTGCTGGGGAAATAGCTAGCGAAAAATCCGCTGGCCCGGGTAGTTTGCAAATTAACTTTTTAGATACATTGTACAATTTAGCAATAAAAGATATAGAATCTAAATGGAAATTAATGTTACTGTCATAATTCCTTATTTTATCTTTATAAGTATTTACAAGGTCATCAAAACCTGACTAAAAACCGTGACTAAAGTTACAGTTAGCAGTAAATTCTATGTAGCTGAAAAATATCATTAACATTATTTCCAGAATAATCAACTCCATGAACGGTTGCCGCTAAGTAAGCAAAACTAAAATTGTCTCAAGCAGCGGATTCATTCGTGGAGTTATGCCAAAATCTAAAATCTAAAATCTAAAATCTAAAATCTAAAATCGAATGAACCACCCTTACACAGAAAAACAATGGCAAAAAATCGATGCCATTGGTCATACTGTAGAACAAACTTTACAAAAACTAGGCATCGGTTTGACGATGGGGGGAGAACCGACTTTTGTTTCTCTTCACGATTTTGAATCTCCCCAATGGCAGGTGGAAGCGTTGGGAGAAGAAAAACGCCAAATTGCTGGTAAGTTGCTGAGAAGCCTAGACAAGCGGTTTACCCATCCCGGTACTCTCCTGCATTACGGGCTGGGGAAATGTTATGCCCGGGAAAGTTATCCCCGTTGGGCGTTTGGGTGTTATTGGCGCAGAGATGGTATACCCATTTGGCGCGATCGCGATCTCCTCGCAGTAGATCGCAAAGATTACAATTACACTCAAACAGACGGCGAAATTTTCATCCAAAAATTAGTTAAATATTTAGCAGTAAATGCCGATCGCATTATCCCAGCTTATGAAGAAAAAACAGAAGAAGTAGTTGGCTATATTCTGCCCATATTACCCATAACGAGAAATAGCAAGTTATGCTGGAGTACCTGTCAATGGGAACTGCCAACCAAAAATTTATATTTATTACCAGGAAATGGGTCGATCGGATTGCGTTTGCCTTTACATTTAATTCCCCAAATCGACAACTTAGAAACCGAAGCAAACCCCGATTGGGATGCTAGAATTAACCATCATAATATTACCCCTCAGGAGTCTGTTGCGAATTCAATTCGTATAGCCATGAGTGTGGAAGTAAGACAGGGAAACCTCTATATTTTTCTACCTCCTCTTACTTACGCTACGAGTTATTTAAATTTAATCTCCACTATTGAAGAAACGGCAGCGAAATTAGGAACATCAGTAGTAATTGAAGGTTATCCTCCTCCTAGTAGCCCCCAAATCCAAGGCTTTCAAATTACTCCCGATCCTGGAGTAATAGAAGTAAACATTCACCCAGCAAATGATTGGCAAGAATTAGTGCAAATCAACGATATTCTTGACGCAGCAGCCAGAGAATGTGGTTTGAGTACTCAGAAATACGCTAGAGATGGTCGTCCTATCGGTACTGGCGGCGGTGCCCACATTACAATTGGTGGCAAAACTACCCAAGAAAGTCCTCTTTTACGTCGCCCAGATTTGCTAGCAAGTTTAATCACTTATTGGCAACATCATCCCAGTTTATCTTATTTATTTTCCGGGTTATTCGTCGGCCCAACTAGTCAGTCACCCCGTGTTGATGAAGCGCGTCATGAAAGTTTATACGAATTAGAAATTGCTTTTTCTGAATTGCAACCGGGCAAAAAAATTACGCCAGAGTTGATTGATTCGTTATTAAGTAATTTGTTGATTGATGTCACTGGTAATACTCACCGCACCGCTTTTTGTATTGATAAATTATTTCCAGTAAAAAATCAGCGCAATCAGTTAGGGTTGCTGGAATTTCGCGCCTTTGAAATGCCAACTCACCCACAAATGCGATCGCTACAAATGCTATTGATTCGGGCGCTAGTAGCATGGTTTTGGGAAAACCCCTATCATAAACCCCTGATTCGTTGGGGAACAACTCTGCACGATCGCTTTATGCTGCCCTATTATTTAGGAGAAGATTTGCAATTAGTGATTGAAGATCTGCAAGAAGTGGGTTATCCCTTTGCAAAAGAGTGGTTCGCACCATTTTTTGAATTTCGCTTTCCCGTTTATGGAGAAGTTACAATTGAAGGGTTGCGTTTGGAATTACGTCACGCGATCGAACCTTGGCACGTTTTAGCCGAAGAAGCTACTAGTGGCGGAACCGCTCGTTATGTGGATGCTTCGATGGAAAGAATACAAGTAACGTTGCAAAATGCGATCGGCAATACTCCAAATCAAGATAGCTTTTCCTCTCGCTATGCAGTAACTTGCAATTATCATCCAATTCCCTTAAAATCTACCGGAAAAATCGGTGAGTACGTAGGTGGCGTCCGCTTCCGGGCGCACTCAAAATCATTATCCCCGCATCCAGCTACTAGTTCTCACTCTCCTCTGTCATTTGAAATCATCGATACCTATTGCGATCGATCCCTTGGTGGTGGCATTTATTATGTCGATCCTCCCGATGGAACTTTTTATGACAATTTTCCTACTGATTATCAAACAGCAGAATTACGAATGAAAGAAAGGTTTTTACCCAGTAAACCTATCCCAGGTAAAATTCAAATTCCACCGTTAAACTTAAATCCCGAATATCCTCTGACGCTTGATTTACGACGAGTCAAAAACCTTCTCTAATTTGGTATGGAAAAAGCAACATTTGCCGCAGGCTGTTTTTGGGGAGTTGAAGACACCTTTCGCCAAATCAAAGGGGTAATTTCTACTGCCGTTGGCTACACGGGCGGACATTGGCCAAACCCTTGTTATTTAGATGTATGTGCTAGAGTAACAGGCCACGCCGAAGCAGTGCAAATAGAATATGACCCCAAAAAAATTAGTTATGAAGAATTACTAGAAATATTTTGGAATTGTCACGACCCAACGCAATTAAATCGGCAAGGCCCAGATCGAGGCGAACAATACAGGTCTGCTATCTTTTTTCACAATGTACAACAAGAAGCAGCCGCCAAAGCCTCCCAGGAAAATTTGCAAAAATCTGGCAAATACGAAAAAGATATCGTTACCCAAATTCAACCTGTTGGTGAATTTTACCTAGCAGAAGAATACCATCAACAATATCTAGAGAAAAAACGACGTAATTTACAATAAATATCTCTAGAAATTAAAGGTACGTGACCTGTAAATCTTGTAGAGACATTTTATGAAACGTCTCTACATTATCAACCATCTGGAAATTGCCAGCATAAAATATATCTGACATTCTTGCTACCGCAACTGCTACAAGGAACACCCTCAAAGGAATCTACCCATTCATAGCCGCAACTACGACAATGACAAAATACATTATTCCGGTTAGCTGCTTCTATGATTAATTGCCATTCCTGCTGCCCTAATATTTCTTTTTTGTATTCTTCTGCCATAACTTTTATTCGATCTTTTAAAAATTAGTATTACATTAATAATATCAGATAGAACAACTAGTAATTATAAATTACTTATCTTTAATATGCTCCAATCTTTAACTTGGAGCATATTAATCTTAGATTCAAGCGGCTTAAAATCGACCAAATCTAAAATTATTATGAATATCCTCTCGCTTCAAACAGATCTTCACAAAAAACTTGCCTAACGTTTCTTAGCCCTAAACTTTCCAAATGACATATCCATAAAGAAGGAGAATCTTCTTCTATTTCCAATGCACCTAAAATTCGCGCTACATCAGCCACTTCTGGGACTGTCCAGAGTCGATATCCTTGCCAATCAACTGCTAAACGCAGCCAATCAGGTAGCTTACTGCGATCGAAGTTAGTAGAGAGTTCGTAGCTGGCTCTAAAACAGTAAATTTTGCTGCTTGGCATAGTTAGATTAGGTTTGAATTATCCACTTGGATATTATGTATCAATTACCGTAAAATGGGGGTCATGGTATCTTGACTTGATAAGCGTTTCTTTGGTTAAGTCATCCAAAAATAAGCCATGCTTGTATAATTAATGAAAAAACGATGACTATTGTCTATTTAAAGTAGACCGATCATCAAAGTCGATAAAACACAAGAAGCTAGAATAGCGATCGCATTATTTATAAGGATAAATTTATAATTATAAATGGCAATTTTTGTTAAAAACATTAAACTTTTCATTTTCTATTTTCAACAAAGAGTTAAAATTTAAACTCTACAGTCTAAAGTTGAGTCATATTTCATGGCAGACCTGAGTGGCACTTGGCTGGGAACCTACTGGCAGGAAGGAATTCCTACTCGTTTTGAAGCAACTCTAGTTCAGAGTGGCAACACCCTGAGCGGCAGAATTTTGGATGATAATTATTTAGGGGAAGCTCAGGTCAACGGTGAAGTAATCGGTCGCAGCATCAGTTTTACTAAACAGTATCTAACTACCTCGCCTACGCCCATTCGCTATACAGGTATACTCTCTGAAGATGAAGATTTTATGCAGGGAGAATGGAACATCAGTCGTTATGGTTCTGGCCTGTGGGAAGCTAAACGCAGCGGTGATGATTTGATGGCAGACTTGCAATCAGCGCTAAAAAGACGAGTACCTGCAACTGCCGGGAAAGAGTAGGGGAAAAAGCCTGGGAAGCAAAGCTTTTACACCCTCTTTACATCAAAAATTGGTGTAAAGAGTATCGAAAATTGCCTAATAAATCAATAGTTCCAAAATATTTTTGAGAAAGAGAGTTACAAAAGAAGGCTAATCTCGATTTTTTACACCAGTTTTACACCACTTTCTTACCTGAAAGTGTCCAAAATTTATGTCAAGACGGAACAATAAAAAGCAAAAACCCCTTGAAATCGTTACTTTCAAGGGGTTTTGCTTTTATGCCAGGAACCGGACTTGAACCGGTGACACGAGGATTTTCAGTCCTCTGCTCTACCAACTGAGCTATCCCGGCAGACTCGTTTTTTTTCGAGCGCTTAATTAATATAACAAACTTTTTTTAGGTTTGGCAAGCGCCGATCGAGAAAATTGCCAAAAAATTTTTTCCTTAGTTGCGACTTAACAGCCGAAGGGCGATCGCATCTTTCGCTTTCGATACAATTTCTGCCACTTGAGGTAACACAGCCTCGATCTCAGCCGCATTCTTTTTCCATTTATCAGGGGCAGGCGGTGTTAAGGTATGGCGAGACAGAGGAAATGGTTCAGAGAAATCCAGATCCCACTCCCATCCAGCAAACTCGCACAACCGTTTGACTTCCCCTGGCAAGTTGGCGATTAAATCCTGGTAAGTCACGCAACACCAGCGTTCGGCGGGTAAATAAGCTAAATCTTCCAAAATATACTGATTTGCTTTTGCCCACTGCTGGGCTGCGATTTCCGCTAACGGTTTACCCCGCAACTCTTGCCAACCGGGAAATAGCAGCAAACTCCAAGTCATTCCATCCCAATTGGGCAGTTCGGGATAAGTAACGAATTGGCCCGATCGCCAAGCTTCCATAATGCTGCTGATAACTTCCTGAGGTTCCCGGTACAAGTAAATAAACAAAGCTTCGGGAAAAACCTTACTTAAAAACGGAATCCTTAACGAGTTTTTCGGCGTTTTTTCCAGCATTCGCACCGTTTTGGCATCTGGTAGGACAGGCTGGCCGTTACGATCGCGCAATAATTCCCAAAACCTCTCCCTTAGCAAAGCTGCTGTTTCGCGATCGGCATCTCGTTCTGTCAAGCGATTAGAATCATAATTGCGTTGAGCCGGATGCAGTTTAGCAATACCTTCGATCGCTTCATGGCTTTCCTCTCCGATCGTCCACACATTTTTACTACGGACGAGAGTCTCAAATAAGAAGCTGCTGCCGGAACGAGGTGATGAAACTATAAAAACAGGTTGCGAGAAGCGATCGCTATCTATCATTTTTTAGCTGATGAATTCTTCACTGATTGTACTTAGCCCCAAATCTAAAAATTATCTTAAAAAATATCTGAATATCTGTTCATACGTTATAGTTATATTAATCACCAATCAGGAAAACATCATGACTACCGTAAACTCCATGAAATGTGCTTGCGAACCTTGCCTGTGCGTAGTCTCCCTTTCTGAAGCCATCCAGAAAGAAGGCAAATACTATTGCAGCGATGCCTGTGCTAACGGACATCCCAGCGGTCAAGGCTGTGGCCATCACGGTTGTGGCTGCTAATTATTTCTGTTTCGCTACATCATAGAGATTGGGCATCAGGCATCGGGCATTCTAAAACTCCGTATTCTGCCTGATGTCTCTGTTTAGATTCGTTGCACCATTCAAATTGGCTTGATTTTCAACTTAGCTAAGGCAGTAGCCACCAGAAACACTAAAAATTGAATTAAAACAATACTGGGGCCAGAAGCCCAATTCAAAAGACCGGACAAAACGATACCGATAATGCTAGTGAGAATCCCCAAAATCAGCGAAAGTGCCATAAAACGGCTAAATTTCTCACTCAGCAATTTGGCAGCAGAAGCAGGAACTACTAAAAAAGCATTAACTAATAAAATACCGATCGCTTTAGTTGCTAAGGCAACTGTTAAAGAAAGAATTACCACAAACAAATAACGATGTAATTGCACTGGAATACCCTGCACTTTCGCGACAGCCGGATTAAGCGTTAACAGAATTTGCTGCTGTAGGGTAGATAGCAAATACACACCAGCCGCCAGAAATAATATGAAGGTAAGAATTAAATCGGTATAATTGATGGCGAGAATATCTCCGAACAGCACATCCATCAAGCCACCTCGGTAACCTTTAATCAAGCCACTGAGGATAATACCTACAGCTAAAGTTCCCGATAACACAACGTTGAGGATGTTATCGCTAGCTAAATCGGTTTGGTCGATTAAATACAGTACGACTAAACCAAAAGCTAAAGTAAAAGGCAGTAGCATCCAGGTAGGATTTAATTGCAGCAGTACGCCTAACACAATTCCCACCAAAGCGGAATGACCGACAGCGTGGCTGAAAAAAGACAACTGCCGCAGGGTGACGAAGCTACCGAGTAAGCCTCCCAACAATCCCATTAATACACCACCTGCGATCGCCCTTTGCATAAAAGGAAACTGTAGCAAATTAATCAGGTCGCTCACTGCCCCTACAGCCAATAAGCTAGGATAATAATAATTAAGTAAGTCTGCCCACCAGATCATTATCGGTCATCCCTAATAAAAAAACATAAATAGCACTTTAACTCGTAACTTTAAAATGCCAAAACATTCACTGTCTAATAGTGTTGTAGCTAATCCTCTAAAAGAATCCGAAAAAATTACCTGCGATTCTCCCCATCCAGTTGATATCAATAAAGTTCATCATCTCCAGGAAAAAATTCTCAACACGGAAAAAGCTCAACAGATGGCGGAATTTTTTAGCTTATTAGGAGACGCCAATCGCCTGCGAATTCTCTCCATGTTGGCAGTAAAAGAACTTTGTGTTTGCGATTTAGCGGCGGCGCTAGAAATGAGTGAATCAGCCGTTTCTCACCAGATGCGAGTTTTAAGATCGATGCGATTAGTAAGTTATCGCAAACAAGGACGTAATGTTTTCTATCGCCTCCTAGATCATCATGTATTAGAACTTTATCAAGCAGTTACAGAGCACCTAGATGAAGTATGAAGGATGAAGGCTGAAGTATGAAGGTAGGAGTCAGAATTCTCCGAGTCAGGAGTCAGGAGTAAAAACATTATGAATTTCTATAAAAAAATGTTAAATTATTCTTTCAAACTTCAAACTTCATACTTCAAACTTCATCCTTCATACTTCATCCTTCATTTATGGTCGTGTTGATAACGGCTGAAAGCCGGGCTATAAGTAGCTAACAAGTTTTGGGGAGAAAGAATAATTTCCGGCAATCCAGAACAGACTAAAGTTTGGTTGAGACAAAGAACGCGATCGCAATGTCGGCTTACCATATCTATATCATGGGAAACCTGCAACACCGTCCAATTTTGTTCTCGTTTCAATTCATTCAGCAAAGCATAAAAATCGGCTTCTCCCGAAACATCTAATCCCGCGAAAGCTTCATCCAGTACCAACAAACGGCGAGGACTCACCAAACAATACGCCAGCAATACTCGCTTGAGTTCCCCACCGCTAAGAGTGCCAATTGCTTGCTTGCGTAAATGATCGGCACTAACACGCTGCAACGCTTCCCGAATTGCTACAGTTTTTTGGGGATTTTTCCGCCAAGGCCAAACTAATTTTAAGGCTTTCTGTTTCTGTTTCCCTCTCCCCATCCCCCCATCTCCCCATCTCCCCATCTCTTCATCCCACCCCAATCCGACTAACTCGGCAACTGAAATGGGAAAAGTGCGATCGAACACGAAATATTGGGGTATGTATCCAATTTGACGCCGCCAATTACCTAACTGTTTGATGGGATAACCGAAAATTTCTACTTTGCCAGCATTTGGCGGTATTAAGTCGAGAATTGCTTGCACCAAAGTACTTTTTCCCGATCCGTTTGGCCCGATAATTGCCGTGTCCGTTCCTGGCATCAGTTCAAAAGAAACATTTCTGACCGCCGCATAAGTACCCCGATATACTGTCAAGCCTTCTACTTTTAAAATTGGGGAGGATATATTTTCTGAGGGAATGCTTGCCATTATTACCGTAGGAGAATACGAGGAAAGGTTAATTTTCGATCGGATTGGTTGCTGGAATTAATTAGTTGAGATTTAATACCACAGATGAACACAGATAAACACAGATGTAGACGTAGCCTTACCGTAGGGTACAGATTTATTTAACTTTGTTGAAAAAAGTGCAACGATCGCACTTAAATGATGGCTATTTATCGGACGCATCTAATATTACTGCTAATTGATTTCCGTAAATCTAAATTTTTAATTCAAATCACTGAAAATCGTTATCATTTTTTGCAACATTTTATTAATTTATTACCGAGTTTTTACCTTTACGGCTTACAAGCAGAGGCGAGAGTTTGCAAATTGTTGGTCATCCCCGTAAAGTAATACTGAGGTTCTAAATCCCCCGATTCTAGAGAATCCAAAGGGCGAAGAGTCAAATTCAGATCCTGAGAAAGACTTGTCAGCAATTTATTATCTACACCTGGTTCTCCAAACAAAGCTTTCACTTTATATTTTTTCACAGTGGAAATTGTCTTTTCCACATCCGATGGAGAGAGTTGATCTTCCGGAACTTCTACTACTGCAACTTGTTTAAGCTGATATCGCTTTGCTAGATAAGGATAAGCATCGTGAAAAGTTACGAAAGTACAGTTAGTGTAAGGCTGTAAAGTTTGTTTAAATTGCCGATCTAATTCCTGAAGTTGCTGAATGTAAGCAGCCGCATTAGCTTCATAGGTTGCTTGATTAGTCGGATCGATCGCGATTAAACCATCCCGAATATTCTTGACTTGTTCGATCGCTAACACCGGATCTAGCCAAACATGAGGATTTCCACTAGCATGGTCGTGGTCGTGGTCGTGTTTGTCTGTTTTTCCGATTGGTTTAACTACAGGGGAAATTTCTTGTAAAGGTTGAATGCCTTTAGATGCGTCAATCTCTTTTAATTTAGGATTTTGGGCATTTTTCACGGTATTGCTGAGAAATTCTTCCAAACCTAACCCATTTTTTACCAACAGGTTGGCTTGCGCGATCGCCTGCACGTCTTTCGGTTTTGCTTGATACTCATGCACCTCCGTACCCGGTGGCACTAAAACTTCCACCTGCGCCAAATCACCCGCTACTGCTTTAGTAAACCAATACATCGGCAAAAACGTAGTTACAACTTTTAATTGCGGCGATTGACTAGAAGACTTTGTTGTAACGGAAACTGGAGAAGCTTCAGTATTAGAAGATGCGGACGTGGAATTAGATTGGTTACAGCCAGTAGCTAACGTCGGCAATAGCAACGCTAGCAGTAATCCTGGCAGTTTCTGGCGCATTACGATTTTTCTCCTTCAATCCCATTAATTCACTCGAACGCTGCCATCACTCTTTCAAGCCTCAGCAGATCGATTTTTTTGAGAATCGATCTTATTCTAAACTAAGTACGAGAATAAAAATCATTCTCTTTTATTTAGCCAAGGGATTGGTCGGTCAATTGTGGCTGACAAACAATTAAAATTGGCTATTATTAATGCTTACCTGCCATAGAGCCTTTTAAATAAGACGCTAGAAACCAAATTCTCAGGCGATCGATATGTTAAAGGTTTTGATTGCAGGTAGCCTGAAATCGGTGTGAGGATAAGAAGTTACGATATGTTGAAAATTTTGCGCGATCGCATTCTAACTAGCCCAATCGCCTTAACAGGGATGCTAGCCATTTCCCTATCCGTAGTACCTGCGGCTTGGGGACAAGAAACCGATGCGACTGGAGTTTTAGACCAAATCAACCAATACAACAACGAACAACCGACAATATCGGAGTCAGAAGAAGAGCCTCTTTCTCAAGTTACATCAGTTTCTCAACTGCGGGACGTTCAGCCTACCGACTGGGCATTTCAAGCATTGCAATCTTTAGTAGAACGCTACGGTTGTATTGAAGGATATCCCGATCGCACTTATCGCGGCAACCGCGCCATGACTCGCTACGAATTCGCCGCCGGGTTAAATGCTTGTTTAGATCGAATTCGGGAATTGATCGATGCTTCCCGTCCCGGAGGCGGTGGTGGCGGCGGGGTAACGAGAGAAGATCTCGATCGTCTAACTCGCTTACAAGAAGAATTTAGAACAGAACTCGCCACATTGCGGGGACGAGTAGATACTTTAGAAGCGCGTACCGCCAGATTAGAAGCACAACAATTTTCCACTACTGCTAAATTAGCAGGGGAAGCCATTTTTGCTGCCACCAGCATACCCGTCGGACAAAATGCCTTTGGCGCAGACATTGATGATGGAGTTGCTTTTGGCTATCGGACTCGGATTAATTTTGAATCCAGTTTCACCGGTAAAGACTTGTTGAGAGTGCGACTTCAGTCGGGGAACTTAAGTGCGTATTCCGCCACTTCCACTTTTACCCCAGAAGGAGATTTATCCTTTGCGGCTGGTCCATTTGAAGAAGCAAACGGCAATAATGTAGAGTTGGATGAATTATCCTATACTTTCCCGATCGGCAGACGCACTCAAGTAGTCGTCAGTGCAAATGCCACAGGTTCCGATAGTTTTGCCGATACTTTAAATATCCTTGATGGAGATGGTGGAAGCGGTGCGCTATCTCGCTTCGGTACTCGCCACAGCATCTACTATCTAGCTGATGGTGCCGGAATTGGACTCAGACACCAGTTTGGCGATAACGTTGAAGTCAGTTTAGGCTATCAAGGTACGTCAGTCAACGACCCCAACAATGGCAGCGGATTGTTTAATGGGCCATACGGTGCATTGGCACAAGTAGTATTTAAGTCAGCCAACGAACGCTTCCGCCTTGGTTTAACTTACGCTCATGCTTACAATACAGACTTGGGAACTGGTAGCCGAGTAGCGAATTTGCGATCGTATTTAGCAGCAGCCCAACCTTTCGCCGGAGACAACAATCTCCCCATTTCCAGCAACTCCTACGGCGTTGAAGTATCCTTACAACTAGCCCGTAACTTCGTCCTTGGCGGCTGGGCTGGCTACACCAACACCCGCACCCTTTCCACCCTAGACGGACAAATTAACCGAGGCGAAATCGACATCTTCAACGGCGCAATTACTCTCGGTTTCCCCGATTTGGGTAAAAAAGGTAACTTGGGAGGTATCATCGTAGGTATCGAGCCGATCGCAGATGCCAGTACGGGTCTTTCCAACAGTTTAGGTGCCCTAGAAACAGACCTATCAGGTGACGATGACGATGTTTCCTGGCACATCGAAGGATTTTACCAAATCCAAGTAACAGACAACATTGCCATTACCCCCGGTGTAATTTGGTTAACCGCACCCGATCACAATGACAACAACGATGACGTAATTATCGGCGTCGTTCGTACCACATTTAGCTTCTAATCAAAACTGAGGTACTTAGAAACCCGGTTTCTTGAAGAAACCGGGTTTCTGGCGCATATTTCATTTAAAGCAAACCCGTGTAATCTACAATCTAAGATCGAAGGACTGTTCTTTTAAAAGGCGATCGTAAATATTACTTGCGTCCCCAAAACATTCTTCCGGTAAAAATCTAAATATAGACGCAGCAGCATACTCCCGACTTTTCTCAAAAGCGATCCATTTTCTCTCCAGTTTCTCAGCAGCATATCCAGTCGTATTAGAACCCGCAAAAATATCCAATACAACATCTCCCGGATCGGTCAAAAACTTAATAAAAAACGATGGCAAGTCCACTGGAAAACGTGCCGGATGACCTTTAATACCAACCTGTTTACAAAGACGCAAATATTGAGAGTTACTTTCCGTATTTGGTATCTCTAGAAAATTATATATAAAATTTGAGGGAATTGCTCCTCCATTATCTACCGCAAACTTATTACTAATATCATGACCAGAAGGCCGCTCCTTTGGCGTATAGTAAGAATCAGCATTTTGGAGTAACTTTTTCATTCGTTCCGAATAAGGCGCTTTCACTTTCGATACATCTGCTTTTGGAGTGTTGATTTTTGATAGCCACCAAATAGTATTAACCGCATCTTTCGTTCGCCATTTCCTTTTATTTACCCATTCAATAGGTGATGGGAGTTTGGCAGGATTAAACCAAAAAAATTCCTCAGCTAATTTAAAATCAAATTCATCGCACAATTTAATTAAAACCCGATAATTATATAAAGAACGAACGGGTATCCCTTTTTGATAAGCGCCACCCAAATCAATGACAAAGCTGCCAGTTTCTTTTAAAACTCGTTTAATTTCCGGTGCAAATCCTAATAGCCAATCAACATAATTATCTTGGTCTTCATTGCCGTAGCTTTTTTGGCGTTGCAATGCAAAAGGTGGCGATGTGATGAGTAAATCTATCGAGTTAGTATCGAGATATTTGAGAAGTTCGGTAGAATCTCCTAAATAGGTTTGACCGTATTTGGTGCGGTAAAGTGGAGTAGAAAAGTTATTATTATCCATTTTTAGGATTTGAAGAGAACAAAACCACATTCGTGCAAAACTTAGACAAACTTATGTAAGGCTGCCAATAAAAAAGAAATATGATATTTAGGCTCGCTACTTTTATGTGAATAAAATTCTGCTATTTTTAATAATAGTTGTTCTCTAAATTTCTCTGCTGTAGAACTGTAGTCACTAGGAGGATGAATTTGATTCCAATAATCCTTAGCTTTTTTGATTGTCAGTAAAGCAAGGATTAACTCATTTTTCTGTATATCATCTTGCGTATTGTCAAACTCTGTTTTCCACGAATCACGCAATTTATCTGCATCAGTACAATCTAATCCAGATAAATAATTAATTCGATTAGCTATTCTTGGTAAATTATTTTTTAAATCGGTGTCATTGCTTATTGTAGATGCTATCGCTAAGTAAATATTTTCAAGCACCAAAGTGTTACCATTATAAAGTAAAGATACCAAATTACTATCAAATACCTCTTGTAAATCTGGTATTAAAAAATAAGCTTCTTTATGAATTAAACCTGTCACCCATATACGATGATTATCTGCATTTATTTCATTGACTTTGCATTTGTCGTAAAGGCTGCTAAAAATAGCTTCCGTATCGGGAAAAATATAATTATTAATTTTTTGTAATTGAATATCCAAATCTACGATCGCAAAAAGTTTCTCAGGTGTTAAATATGAGTTATTACTATCTTGTTGATGAATCTCTAAAAGTGTAAAATAGGTATCTATTACATCTTTGCGATCGCCACAATTAAAAAATTCCGGTTTATACTGACTCCACCATCTTGGAACACACGCTTTGTAGAAGTTTGCATCGGGCATTTGCTCCATTCTGGCATAAGATTGCGGCGATAACCTATACTGATTATCCTTAATACCTCCTTCTCCTTCACATAACACAACTATTTTATTTTTAATTCTCCGAGATTGAATAATAATTTCACAGTGTCGCTTTAACTGCTCTGGATCGAAACTCATGATTAATTTGACGGTTTTTGTTTGAGAAGTTTTGGTTCTAGTTCCTTAACATGAGCAGGCGTAAGTGCTTGACATAGTTCATAAGAATGAGTTGCCAGAATATATTGATTACTTGGTGTCCATTCTTTCAGGTCTGAAATTATTTGATATTGCCAATCTGGATGAAATGCAATTTCTATTTCATCCATGAGGACGATCGCATCTTCTATATTATAGTATTTCAGCCACATATAAATGCTAAGTCTTTTTAATTCGCCATGACTTAAATCTTCAGGATATAGTTCTAAAGTTTCACCATTTTTATCTAATTTAAAATTGACGCTATCAAAATCTGTCCCCAAATTTATTTTTTTGTTTCCTAAAATTAGATGTAAATCTTCAATTAATTCTTTATAACTATTTCCATATTTACCTGTTTCTGTAATTTGTCTCAAATCTTCAGCTATAGCTGCTCGCAAGGCTTTAGCCATAAGATCTACAGCTATAAAATCATAAGTAAATAACCCTGGTAACTTAGATTTAGCATCTTGTAAATCTGAATTGTAATCACTTTTTTTAGTTTGCTCTCTGAATAATAATTTTCTTGAATTCGGAGAAAGAAAAAGGAAAACTTGGGTAGCAGGAGCGGCAAGAAATATTTTTTGTGAAAGGTTTTTGAGAAAAGATTCTCCTTTGATTATATTTATGTTATCTAGATGGCAAAATAAAATGTTATCTTCCTTATCATCGCCGTTAGATGAATATTTGCATATTTCTATTTCTGCCCTATTATTAGCATCTTCATCCCAAATTGTTGCAGATATTCTGTCATTTGTTTCTGGCGGTATTTTCAGTGTGACTTTCTTTTGAATGGAAAAACTTAGCCTTATAACTTTTTCTCCATCCCAAATATCAATTAATGCGAAATTCTGCCTTATCTCATAAATTTTAACTCCATAAAGCAAAGTTCTCAAAAAATCTAACCGCTCTGGATTACCAGAACAATGCAGCAATCCAAAAATCAGTTGTAATAATGTACTTTTTCCGCCACCATTTTGGCTACCAAGGGGGAAAATATTAGGAAAAAAATCTTTTTCAAAGGTAATGTCAACATTCTGTAAAACGCGAAAGTCAGGAACTTGAACTCGTAGTAAACGCATAATCACTCTTTAGCAGTGCTTTATATTGAATATTTTAACCAATAGGTAGATTTGGCAAGGCTCTCTAAGTTTTATATGTTAATTTTAGCAAAATAAATCAACCTTTTTCTAGTATAATTTAAGCCAAAAATGGGGCGCAGGGATACTGACCTTTTATTTCGAGTAGAATTAGAGGTTTTCCAGCACGCGAAATTAACAAATTGACCTAAATTACTTGTGTTAGATTGTATATTGCCTAATTCGCACTCCAAAATGCTACTATGCGATCGGTAGTTACTAGGCTGTTCATCGAGGTGAAAGATGTCTACGCGCAGAGTTATGGTCGAACTGCCTGAATCGATATTTCAAGAACTAGCTCGGATTGCCGAATTAACAAACCAATCTTTAGAAATAGTTGCAGCACAGAGAATTACCACAAATTTACCTCCTTCTATAGCTAACGCACCGCCCGAAATGCAAGGGGAATTACTACTGATGCAAACTTTACCAGTTGAAGAATTACTCAAAATCGCTCATAGCAATCTATCAGCACCTCAACAAGAACGCCATCTGGAATTGCTAGAAAAAAATCAAGCTGGTTCAATAACTGTAGAAGAAAGCCAAGAACTAAGTGATTTGCGAATAACTGCTGACCAGTTAATGTTGCGAAAAGCTTATGCTTGGTCTGTCTTAAGTTGGCGCGGTCATCGGATACCAACATTAAATGAATTACCGCTAGAATAATCGTGTCATCTATTCCGAAAAGAATCCGAGCGCAAGTTTGGGCTGAAGCGGGACATCGCTGTGAATACTGCCGCACATCGAGCCGTCTAATTGGTATGCCGTTAATAATAGATCATATTATTCCTAAGTCATTAGGTGGTAGTGATGAACGGGAAAATCTAGCTGCGTCTTGCTACCGTTGTAATGAGTTTAAAGGTGGAAAAAATGATGATATCGATCCAGAAACGAGTCAGTTAGTGCCTCTTTTTAATCCACGCCTACAGATGTGGGGAGAGCATTTTGCTTGGGCAAATAATGGCTCTCATATTATTGGTTTAACTCCAACTGGTCGTGCTACTGTAGTTGCCTTGCGGTTAAATAATGATTATGCTGTGGCAGCCCGAATTATGTGGATTTCTAAAGATTGGCATCCCCCTGAAGTTTAACAAGATGTAAGTTCTCTCATCTTTGAGAAATTGCGATCGCACTTGACAACCTTCCCCCAAATGACAGATAATAGTAGATTGTGTGTCTTAACCTGCTCGGATCAGGTCAACACATTCCAAAAGCTGATGGAATGTCATTAGTCAACAATCATTAGTCCTTCACAAATGACCAATGACAAATGACCAACCAGCTACCTGTACGGCAACCCCTTAAAAAATCAAATGGCTTACGCAATTATTGAAACTGGCGGCAAACAACTGCGCGTTGAACCGGGCCGCTTCTACGATATCGAACTACTGCACGTCGAAGCAGAATCCCAAGTTACGATCGACAAAGTTTTGTTAGTTAGCAACAACGGCGAACTCTCCATCGGTCAGCCCTTAGTACAAGGCGCTACCGTAGAAGGTACGGTGCTGCGGCACTTCCGTGGGCGTAAAGTGATCGTTTACAAAATGAAGCCCAAGAAGAAAACCCGCAAAAAACGCGGACATCGCCAAGAAACCACCCGTCTGATGATTAACTCCATCAGCTTGAATGGTAACGCGATCGCCAAAAAAGACGAATCCGCTCAAACTCCCGCCGCCGCAGCGGAAGCCGCAGCCGAATAATATTAAGAAGTGTAGAGAAAATCGAGGCAAATCATGGCTCACAAGAAAGGTACTGGTAGTACGCGCAACGGACGCGACTCAAATGCCCAGCGTCTTGGCGTCAAGCGTTTTGGCGGACAAGTCGTTCGCGCTGGCAATATTCTAGTCCGTCAAAGAGGAACCAAATTCCACCCCGGTAACAACGTAGGTATTGGTAGTGACGATACCTTATTTGCCCTCATCGATGGCGTTGTTACCTTTGAAAGAAAAGGTAAAAGCCGCAAGAAAGTCAGCATTTACCCAGTGGCAACTGCTGAAGTTGCTACAGCTACAGCTTAAGCTCAAGTTTGTAGTAAGGACTTTAGTCCTTTCTATTTTTGAGCACTGAAGTCCTCACTACCAACAGTTAACTGTTGGTAGTGAGGACTTCATTTATCTATCTATTTTTAAAATCAAAAATTCGTTATCTAAAACATAAGAAAAAATTAACCAAACCACCTAAAATACTTTTTATTAACTCAAAACTCAAAACTCAAAACTTAAAACTACTAATGTTTCCCACACATCGCCCTCGCCGTCTCCGCACCTCTGGTCAGCTTCGCCGCATGGTGCGGGAAAATGTATTAACTACAAGTGATTTAATATACCCATTATTTGCAGTACCCGGTCAAGCGATCGCCAAAGAAGTAAAATCCATGCCTGGTGTCTACCAACTATCGGTAGACAAAATTGTAGAAGAAGCCAAAGAAGTTTATGACCTGGGCATCCCTTCCATTATTCTGTTTGGCATTCCCGCAGATAAAGATACCGATGCTACTGGCGCTTGGCACGATTGCGGCATCGTCCAACAAGCAGCCACCGCAGTCAAAGAAGCCGTGCCAGATTTGGTAGTAATTGTTGATACCTGCCTTTGCGAGTATACCTCTCACGGTCATTGCGGTTATCTGCAAACTGGCGATTTGACAGGGCGGGTACTCAATGACCCCACATTGGAATTATTGAAGAAAACAGCAGTTTCTCAAGCCAAAGCTGGTGCAGATATCATCGCTCCATCGGGAATGATGGATGGTTTCGTGCAAGCAATCCGGCAAGGGTTGGATGAAGCTGGGTATCAAGATATACCGATTTTGTCCTACGCAGCTAAGTATGCTTCCGCCTACTACGGGCCATTCCGGGATGCGGCGGAATCAACACCCCAATTTGGCGATCGCAGAACCTACCAAATGGACCCCGGTAACTCCCGCGAAGCCATCAAAGAAATCGAACTCGACATCGCCGAAGGAGCCGATATGCTGATGGTAAAACCAGCATTGGCTTACATGGACATCATTTGGCGCGTCAAAGAAGCCAGTAACTTGCCCGTTGCCGCCTACAACGTTTCCGGCGAATACTCCATGATCAAAGCCGCTGCCCTCAACGGTTGGGTAGATGAAGAGCGAGTAGTAATGGAAACATTACTCGGTTTCAAGCGGGCTGGCGCTGACTTGATTCTCACCTATCACGCCAAAGACGCCGCCCGGTGGTTGGGCTAGGGGCTAGAGGAAAGGATGAAGGATGAAGTATGAAGGATGAAGGATGAAGTATGAAGTATGAAGTATGAAAATTAATTGTATTTATTTCCCCTGCTTCCCTGCTCCCCTGCTCCCCATCCTCTAATTCTTCCTGTAAGTATTGATGCTTAACCTAGTGTCTCGTTACCATTAACAACAGGTTAGACAAACGTAACCAGCCCTCCCTGAATTTCAGTGATATTTGACACCAATCCAGTTCTGGCTGATTAGTAAAATGACCCGGTAAGAGACTCTAGGTTATCGATAAAAATGGATGCTAGTAATATTCGCTTGTGCGATTTGCGATCGCAAGTAGACCTCAACCAACTACAGGAACTATTTAAATTAGCTGCTTTTTGGGCGCAAAATCGCAAAATAGAAGACTTAGCAGTAGCCGTAGCTAACAGCGACCCTGTAATCAGCGTTTGGGACGAAAATCGCTTAATAGGTTTTTGCAGAGCTACTTCAGATTGCGTTTATCGAGCCACTATTTGGGATGTCGTAATTCACCCCGACTATCGCGGTCTTGGACTGGGACGCAAAATGATCGACACTCTCTTAAATCATCCCCGCGTTTGTCGGGTAGAGCGCGTTTATCTAATGACTACCTATCAACAAGGCTTTTACTTACGTTTGGGATTTGAGTTCCCCAACCCCAGCACCACAATGGTACTTTACAACAAACAGCCCCTAGTGAGTTCCCTTCCTACTC
Organism: Leptolyngbyaceae cyanobacterium; assembly: GCA_036703985.1. Taxonomy (GTDB): domain Bacteria; phylum Cyanobacteriota; class Cyanobacteriia; order Cyanobacteriales; family Aerosakkonemataceae; genus DATNQN01. Next base: position 118,125 of record DATNQN010000020.1, on the reverse strand, counting down.
CTGCGATGGCGTCTGGGGAGTCGCCAAGGGTATAGAGCATTGAATGCGGGTAAGATTTGACTCCGACCCCGGTGAAGGGACAGCCAAAACTTCCAGGCGTCCCTTCATAAGGTCTAACAGAGTCTGACCGATCAGTAAAGAAAGTCCGGGTGAAAGAGTAAAATTATCTTCAGTGATATCAGTAGTTTTCTGTTCGGTTTGCAATAAATCTATTGGTTCTCTTAAAGTATTCTCAGGGCGTTGATCTTCGATCCAAATCCGAACGTATCCCGACTCCGGATCGGGATGGATAGAAACGTTAATAGAACCTTCCTGCATTAGTTTTAGTGGCGTATCCACCAAATTTAGAAACACTTGTCGCAGCCAACGATAATCACCCAAAATGTAAATTTCCGGGTCGGGAATTTCGATATTAAGACGAAGATTGCGATTCGCTGCAATTAAATGGGTTAAATCGTAAACTTGACCTAAAATTTCCCCTAGCTGCAAAGGTTGAAGCTCTAACCGATTACTGCCAAATTCTGTTTTAGCAACGTTGAGAATTTCATCTAAAAGCCCTACCATTTTCATCGCAGAGCTATGGGCTTGGGCGATAAATTCTCGCTCTTCTGCTTCGTCTTCACATAAATCAGACAAAATCAACTGATGCAACCCAATTAAACTATTGAGAGGCGATCGCAATTCATGGGAAATTCGTGCCAAAAAACCCGCCTTAAACTGGCTCATTTCGGATGCCATATAATAAGCCAGTCGAGTTTTCTTTAATTCTTCCTTCAGAGCCGATATTTCTGCTTGAGATTCCATATAAACAATTTGTTATTCGTTATCAGTCATGTGTTATTTGTCATTTTTAAATAATTACTAACAATTAATTAATTGCTAGAATATAGTAACTTTATAATTTGATTGCTCCTTGTCGTAAGATTTGCCAACCACCTTCCGTCCATTTGGCAACCGTAGATGGCATACCAGTAGCGGTATTAATCGAGTTTAATTCACCAGGCAAAAGAGTTAAAACATCAGGAAATTGAGCTTCAATTTCCGCCATTGTTTCCAATGGTGGTTGACCTGATAAATTAGCGCTGGTAGTTGCTAGGGGGCCAGTTTGGGTTAAAATTAATCGCGCGATCGTGCAATTCGGTACTCGCAACCCAATCGTAGTAGGGTCATGGGGATTTACCGCGCGATCGACCTTTTCCGATGCAGGTAGTACTAAAGTTAAAGCACCAGGCCAATGTTTGTCAGCCACTCCCCGCCAAATCTCTAACTCCTCAGGAGTTCCCTGACAAAAAGGCCAAAGGTCATCCGCCAAACCCCCCATTAAAATCAGCGGCTTGTCTTGCTGTCGTTGTTTTGCTTGAAAGATTAAATCCGATTTGTCAGGACGGACTGCCAGCGCAGGTACCGTATCTGTGGGAAAGCTTACTAAATTGCCAGAACGTGCGCTAGCTACCAACACTGCCAGAGAAACTTGCGTCATTTTTCCCTAAAAATTTAGTTTACAAGCTTTTTTAGTCAAAAATTATTTTAATTTGGTCGATAACTTTTATTCTAGAAAAATAATGCCGAGATTTTCCTATACTTGCTGATAAAACTAATGCAAGTTTTTCATCGCTTTTCGGATATTTAGCAGCGACTCGAATCGCTTGGTGCAATTAAATGGCTCATATTGTAGTAATTGGTGGAGGCATTGGCGGATTACCGACGGCTTACGAACTGCGGCATCTGCTACCTCGCCAACATAAGATTACTCTGATTTCCGACAAATCTAAATTTACCTTTATTCCTTCATTGCCTTGGGTAGCTTTAGGCTTAACTCCATTAGCGAAGATTCAATTAGATATTCCCCAGCTAGTCACCAAGCGCGGGATTGAATGGGTCAACGGGTGCGTACAAGCGATCGATCCTACCAACCAAGAGATAACTGTAGGCGATCGAATCATCCCTTATGACTACGTTGTAATCGCTACAGGTGCCGAATTAGCCCTCGATGCAGTACCCGGATTAGGGCCCGATCGCGGTTACACCCATTCTGTCTGCAATCCCCATCACGCGATCTTGGCAAACGAAGCTTGGCAAAAATTTATCAGCCAGCCCGGGCCATTAGTAGTAGGCGCAGTACCGAAAGCCAGTTGCTTCGGGCCAATTTACGAATTTGCCTTATTAGCAGATTTTGTCTTACGAAAACTAGGTTTGCGCCAAAAAGTTCCCATTACAGTAGTTACGCCAGAACCTTACGCCGGACATTTAGGAATTGGCGGAATGGCTAATTCTGCCCAATTAGTCAGACAAGCACTCCAAAAACGAGACATTCAGCTAATTGAGAACAGCGCGATCGCCAAAGTTTCCCCTACCGAAATTTATCTAGAAAACGGTACGTTTTTGCCCTTCCAATATGCCATGCTACTACCCCCGTTCCAAGGGCCAAAATTTGTCCGTTCGGTGTCGGGATTAGCCGATCCGCAAGGATTTCTCCCAGTACTCAATACCTGTCAACATCCGGAATTCCCTTCTATTTACGCCGCTGGTGTAGTAGTGCAGATGAAACCACCAGAACAAACACCAATTCCCGTGGGAGTTCCCAAAACCGGACAAATGACCGAAGCAATGGGAATGGCTTTAGCTCATAACATAGCAGTTCAACTAGGCGCGATCGATCGTCCATCCGTCATTCCCACCCTAGAAGCAATTTGTCTGGCAGATTTTGGTGACACCGGAATTGCCTTTATTGCCGATCCGGTATTACCCGATCCAATTATCGGACGGCGACGACGCGCGATCGCTTCTCAAGGTCGTTGGGTTTCTTGGAGTAAAATCGCATTTGAGAAATTTTTCCTCGCTAAAATGCGTTACGGTTTAGCAGTACCTTGGTTTGAGAAATGGGGATTAAAAATTATGGGTTTATCTTTAGTCGAACCACTGCCTTAACTGCGAAAAGCTAAAGCAAAACGTTCGATTCCCGCTAAATCGGGCAAAATTTCTACTCGGTCATAACTGCCATTTTTTCGCAGCAAATCAACTACCAACTGCGCTTGTCCTGCCATCATTTCAATTAACCATACCCCACCAGAACAAAGATAATCAGGTGCTTTTTCTACTAAATAACGAATACAATCTAAACCATCGCTTCCCCCATCCAAAGCCAAATGAGGTTCGTGTTGGGTCACTTCTGCTTGCAAATTTAACACCATACTGCTAGGAATATAAGGCGGATTGGATATCATCCCGGTCAATTGACCTTTCAAAGCTTCTAACGGCTCAAACCAAGAACCTTGATAAAATTTAATTCGATCGCCAAAACTCAACTTTTGAGCATTTTGTTGAGCGATAGAAAGCGCATCTTGACTTTTGTCTACGGCATGAACGATCGCATCGGGAAAAGCATCTGCCAATCCAATTGCGATCGCCCCACTACCAGTCCCTAAATCAGCCCATTGGATAATAGGAAATTGGCTAACATAAAAGGACGAATTTTTAATTGCACTCCCTCGTTCTCCCGCTCCCTCGCTCCCCCGCTTCATCGCTTCTACCGCTAAATCAATTAAAAGCTCGGTTTCCGGACGAGGAATCAGTACTGCTGGCGAAACCACTAAAGAAAAATTTCGCCAATGAGTTACCCCTGTTATATACTGCACTGGCAAGCGATCGTACAAACGCCTTTTCCACAATCGATTCAACTCAGATAAAGGAAAATTTAACTTTATTTCTGGCCTGTTTTTGAAACTTTCTAAACGAATTGCCAAGCGGTCTAAACCAGCTACTTCTTGCAATATCCAGTCTACTTCCATCAGCGGAACATCTGTTACCTTAGCTTCTGCTAAAGCATTCTGACGCCATTGCCAAAGCTCTACACCAGAAATAACTCGATCGTTTGTCATTAGTCATTAGTCATTAGTCATTGGTCATTAGTCATTAGTCATTAGCTTGTTAATGACTAATATAGCAACCGCTCTCGTCGATTAAGGCATTCTTAATTGTTGAAAGCCTTGATTCTGACCATTCTTCCCGTAGCCCATAGTCCCTATTTATAACTAATTAATGTAAGTTTTTATTTATAACCGTAAAACTAGTAACGGGTAATCGGCAGATAGAACAACCAAAATTATCCTACTACCTACTACCCACTACCCACTACCCACTACCAATTATCGCCTATTAGCAGGGGCATTTGCCGGACGGGGCTGATTGTTACGGGCGGGTGCGTTCGTATTGCTATTAGCAGGTCGATTTTGATTTTGACCATTAGGTTGTTGTTGGAGCGATCGCAAAAATGCCCTGCCCTCTGGTGGAGGAACAAACATTAATTGATTGAGTAAAGGGTCATTTTTACTACTTAAAGCTTCCAGTACTCCTTCCAAATTAACCACCTGAATATCAGCAGTAGAAGCTTGTTGGGGATTCTGTTGCTTAAACTGGTTCAGCATATTTTGGGCATCTTCCTTATTGAAGAAAACCGGAACGATCTGCTGGTTACCCATTTCTGGCAATTGCATAGTGATGTAACCTTTTTCTGGGCCACCTCTAGGAATAAACAAAGGAACCCCATTAAATTGATTTTCCTGTTGACCGCTTTGTCGCAACAAAGTTAAAGCCGAATCTACCTGTTGCCGTGTTGGTACCATATCAAATACCAACCGTTCTGATGGGTTTTTATTTTCCTGCGCTCGCTGGTACAATTCCCCCAAAGACCTTGGTATCACCTGCATAGTTCTACCCAATTCCGGTCTTTCTTGTTTCAGTTTATTTAAAAAAGCTTGAGCATCCTGCTCGTTGATAAAAATCCGAGCTACAGAAACATTATTCTGATTATTGGCAGCATTTTGCCCTGAGGGATTCGCACGACCGACCAATATTTCTCCAGATTGAGGATTAGCGAGAATAAATACGGGTATTGGTCTGAGCTTCTGCACGATTTCCTCTTGAGTGAGGGCTAACGCTTTTAAATTTCCCCCAAAAAAAGTGCCAAGTAGGGTAGAACCGATTAAACCCCAAGTGGCACCCCAACGAACAATAGATTTCATAACCTCTCCTGCAATAATTTTCCGCTCGAAAAATTGACGCTGCTCTTGACTAAATATCGTATTGTATAGTTTTTGAGCCTAAACTGCTGCTAGTTGATTAGCATTCAATTTTTAGTATCCCGGTTATCTAGTTGGCTTCATTTTAGCTTGTTAACCGGAATGGAGTTATCCTGAATTGATTAACCACTGAGATGGGGAAATTGTTTCATAATTTAGTTAGGTAAAATCTTTTATTGGTTGGATTTGCTCTGGCGATCGGGTAAACAGGAAAATTGAGCAATCTAGTTTTTAAGATTTTCACGAATAATTGACTTTCTTGCCGAAATAGTAGTTCCAAGGTATCTTCATTTCACTGAGAGAACGAAAGTTACATTTTTATCATTCTGCTAAGTAATTAGGTTTATACGATGAATTGCGATCGTTCCCATTTCGACTTTCTCTTGAAATATCGACAATCTATCATCACCAAGTTACAACAGTTTTCCCGATTAGGGAGATGGGGGAATCAGGAAAATATTCGATCGAAAATACCTGCCCCATACCAGCTGACCCCCACTCCTGGCGTCCTGAAGAGATTGGCAAAACTTACCGTAACCGTTTCCCTGCTGCTACTGCCCTCTGCCTGCCAGAGTAGCAGCAGTAGCGGAGGGCTGAAAATCGGCACCCTGTTACCTATTACCGGTGATTTGTCACAATTTGGCTCATCAATGCAGGACAGTGCTAGCCTGCTGGTGAAAACAGTCAATGAGTGCGGCGGCGTGTTAGGTAAACCAGTAGAAATCATTTCTGAAGATGACCAAACTCAGCCCAGCGCTGGTGCAGCTGCTATGAGTAAGTTAACAGAAGTGAATCGGGTTGGTGGTGTAGTAGGCGCAGCAGGTAGCGCCGTTTCCAGTGCTGCGGTTGATATTGCCGTTCGCAACCAAGTGGTGCAGATTTCTCCTTCCAGTACCAGCCCTATTTTTACCGATCGCGCAAAAAAAGGAGATTTTCAGGGATTTTGGTTCCGCACTGCCCCAACTGATAGTTTCCAAGGAGAAGCGCTGGCACAATTGGCTAAGAAAAAAGGTTTTCAGTCGGTGGCGGTGCTAGCGATTAACAATGACTACGGTAAAGGTTTGGTACAATCTTTTATCCCTGCTTTTGAAGCAGCTGGTGGCAAAGTAGTGAATGGAAATAGTCCTGCTTTTTATCCTCCCAATGCTTCTACATTTGCTTCAGAAGTATCATCCGCATTTCAAGGTAATCCAGATGCCGTTTTGTTGGTAGCTTACCCGGAAACTGGTAGCTTAATCCTCAAATCGGCTTACCAACAAGGTTTATTGGCTAATAAAACCCAAGTTATCGTTACTGAGGGCTTGAAAGACTCGAAAGTGGCTGATTTAGTCGGAAAAACTGCTGATGGAAACTACATTGCTAGTGGTATTATCGGTACGGCTCCCAATGCCCAAGGGCCAGCTTTAGCAGGATTTCGCGATCGCTATCAAGCACGATACCAGCGTCAACCGGGAGTTTTCGATCCAAACACCTGGGACGCTACCGCCGTTCTCGTTCTCGCTGCCGAAGCTGCTAAATCTACCAGCGGCGCTGCCATTAAAGAACAAATTCGCAATGTCGCCAATCCACCAGGCGAAGCTGTTACCGATGTTTGTCAAGGTCTGTCCCTTCTGCGAGAAGGTAAAGAAATTAACTATCAGGGCGCTAGTGGCAGTATAGATTTTAATCCCGAAGGAGATGTGACGAGCAGTTACGATGTGTGGACTATCGACAGCAGTGGAATTTTAAAAGTTACCGATCGAATCACCGTAGGTGGCTCTTAATTGCCCATAAGCGCCGATATCAAATCCCACTTCAATACCCCTTTTATTCTTTAGTCCGCGTAGGCGGACTTTGTTTGTATACTCGGCGGTTGAAACCGCCGAGTATAGAGAGGGGTAGCTGATGGGGAGAGGGGCAGTATAGTTTTGAGTTTTGAGTTTAAACTCAAAATTCAAAACTCAAAACTCTGTTTATCTAATCGGGATGACAGGATTTGAACCTGCGACATCCTGCTCCCAAAGCAGGCGCGCTACCAAGCTGCGCTACATCCCGTAGTCATATCGTTCTATCGTACCACAATTAAGCAGAATTAAAACATAGAACGACAGATTTTATTATAACCACTTTTTTTCTATTCAGGCAACAGAGGAGAATTTTTTTTCTCATCCGAGCTTTAGTTTGGATACCAAAACATCCCCTTAATCCCTTCCGGATCGGAAACAAACCCCATACCGCGATAGAAATCTAGGACGTGGGGATCTGCGAATAAGGTAATGTTGCTAATATCCTCACTACGGAGTTTCTTAATGGTGAACTTCATCAGAGCTTTACCGAGTCCCTTGCCTTGGAAGTCCGGATGAACTACCACATCCCAAATAGTCGCGTTAAACGCATGGTCTGAGGTGGCGCGGGCAAAGCCAATGAGCCGCCGTCGGCTTCCTCGTACCTCCCACATGGAAGTGACGAGAAAACTATGCTGAATGGCTTTTTTGACCTTACGTAGCGGGCGGCGAGACCAGCCTACCGCGTCACAGAGTTCTTCGAGTTCGTACAGGTCGATGTCTCGGTCGGTACTGAAAAAGATGCGAGCATTCCGGTAGGCCGGATCTGCCGTTCCAGGAAGCACATCTTCTTCCATATGAGTTGCTTTAGTTGTCGAGGCAGCATCAGAGTCGCTAAACCAGCTTTTCCAAAAACCCATGCAGGCGTGATTATTGTAGAAGTAGAAGGATGTTGGATGGCCGTACTTAGTTAGTATATCTCTCGTATTCACCTACGTGTTGGTCTGACTTTTATAAGGCCAGTCGAACTGTAGGGGAATGAGTAGTTACCGCAGATGTGATGAATAATCCTTCAATGTCAAATTTAACCATTCTACCTTAATGTCGAAACAAGCCTCACGTCGTAATTTTTTGGCTAAAGGATTGAAAATAGTGAGAAGGGAAGAACGCTCCCGAATTAACGCCCAAGAACTTTTAACCTTTTGTCAATTGAGCGAAAGCTCGATCGAAAAGTTTAGTAGTTTAATTGGGAAACCCACATCTGTACCTCGTAGCGGTCAGTGTGGGAGTATGTCATTAGCCTTTAACCTGGTAGGCGAGTTTGACCCCGAATGATGGCCCAGGGTTTAAAATCTTCCACGCTGGAACTCCTGAAACGCTTTAACCGATCGTTTCCCCAGTTTTACGAGCAATTCGTTAGCAGTGAGAGCCAACTGCAAAACTTACGGTTAGCCTATCGGCTCTACAAAACTAGGCGAGCCGTGATTGAAATGAAACCGGAAGGCAATAAAACAGCTTTGTATTTTGCCTACCGCAATCAATCTTTCCTGCTCAGCGATATTTTTGGCGTGCTGGCAGCTTACGGGCTGACTATCCACAGTCTGAGCTTGTACGGTCAGATTCGCCCACCTATGTTGGTGTTTATCAAGTTGGTGGTGTCTCGTGGCAGCAAGGCTTTGACGGAAAAAACCGCCGAAAATGTCTGTCGCGCCATTCGGGAAGCACTCGCAGGTCGTTTTGAAGTGGAAGAAATGCTGGCAGTCGAGTTTAATCTCGATGCTGGCTTGGAACAGGTAGAAACTGACTTCCACATCGATCAGGTATTTCATCTCCCCGCGCTGTTAATTGAAGCCGATAACCAGCCAGGTCTGTTTTACAAAGTGATGTATGCCATTTGGCAAGAGGATTTGCTGGTAATTAGCGCTAATTTACTGGTTTGGCGGGGACGAACCAGGCTGATCTTATATCTGTTAGGCCCAAATGAAAACATTATTCCGGAATATTTGGGCCAAAAAATTGCCGAAAGCGTGCGCTATCGGCTGATGGGACGGGGCTAAAGGGAGGGGCAGCGGACGGAGTGGAGATTGGGGATGAAACCCTCCCACGCTGTTTTTGATACGATCGAAATATGCCAAGTATCGATATCCTGGGTGTACCCCACGCATACGAGTTAACTGCTCCCACTGCCTCTGGCCACGTGTTAGTTTTCATTCATGGTTGGCTATTAAGTCGCCGATACTGGAAACCTCTGGTTGAAAAGTTATCGCCGACTTATCAGTGCCTTTGTTATGATTTGCGGGGGTTTGGCTATTCTCAGATCGGCCCTAAGCCTCTTTCTAACGGCCAACAAAAGTTGGCTTTGAATTCCACTGTTTCCGATCTCGGCTATACTCCGGCTGTTTATGCCCGGGATCTGAGTGTTTTGCTGCAAGAATTAGGTATTTCTAGTGCATGGCTCGTCGGTCATTCTTTGGGCGGTACGATCGCGATCTGGACTGCTTCGCAAATCCCGGAAAATGTCAAGGGCGTGATTTGTATAAATTCTGGTGGCGGTATTTATCTTAAGGAGGCTTTCGAGCGTTTTCGAGCCGTCGGTCAACAATTGGTGAAGTTTCGCCCTCGCTTCTTATCTCATCTGCCTTGGATCGATTTAGTCTTTACTCGCGATAGCGTGGCTCGTCCCATTGCACGCCATTGGGGACGCCAGCGGGTGATTGATTTCGTGATGGCTCACCCGGAAGCAGCACTGGGGGCTTTGCTTGACTCGACGACTGAAGAGGAAGTCAATCGCCTGCCACAGGTGGTTTCTCAACTCAAGCAGCCAGTATATTTTATTGCCGGAGCGAATGACAAGGTGATGGAGCCTAAGTACGTGCGTCATTTGGCTAGCTTTCATCCCCTGTTTCAGAACTGCGGGGAAAATGCGATCGAAATTCCTAACTGCGGTCATCTGGCAATGGTGGAACAGCCAGATGTAGTAGCTGCTGAAATTCACCGCATTCTCGATCGACACGCGCTTAAAAATAAGTGTGGTTAATTAAATTTGTCAATAAAATTACCGTCAATCCGTCTGTATTATCGCTTTTACTTCACTCGAGTGCGGTCTCTGTTCGCATTCGCAGCAGGGGTCTCGGACAGGTGGAGAGATTGGTGGCACTCCGATCGGGGATCGGTATAATAAAAGAAAATCTTAAGAAAATATAAAATTTATAAATTTTTGATAAGATATGTAGTAAAGCAGCCAAAACCGATCGTCTGCTATTTCACTAAAAGTTCCAACTGCGATCGTTAGTCCTGACTTCGATCTATCAAAAGATTTATCAATCAATGCTTGTACGGCGATTAAGAGATGAAAACTTTACCTACCTGGGATCATGGTGAATTTCGATCGAACAATACAAATCTCCTTAGAACTTTCTGACGAGCAACTAGTAGCGATTTCCGAATCGATCCACATAATTGCTTGCGAATGCCCCAGCTACTTGATCCGACTCCTACAAGAAGTTAGAGCATTTTCCCATTATACGAACGACTGCATAGAGCACTTCCCCGAAAATCTGGAAACTCATCAATTCCTCAGCAGTCGAGCCAAGCAGATGGAAATGCTGCTATCTTTAACGATTTTGGAGTTTTTGCAGAAAGAAAATCTTCTAGATGAAAACAATCAGTTAGATTTGGATAAACTTGCTCAAAGAAGTCACGAACTTGTTCTGAGTAACAAAATTGCTTGTTAGGAAATGGGTAATCTTAGTATAGCAAAAGGCAGAAGAGAAAATCTTAACAAAACAAGGGTTTGAGAAATTTATCTCGTCCTAATCTCCTCAGCTTTTGCTATAAATCAAATTGTCGGGTGGGTCAGAGAAATTTATCAGCTTCTCTGACCCACCCGACTGTTTAATTAATATTAATATAGATATAAGTTTTTCGATCGCATACACAGGTAAATAGCATGACTGCCATTTCAACTCAGTCAAAGCAAAAACTCACTTTTGAGCAATTCTTAGCCCAATATCCCGATGATGGTCGCTATGAATTAGTCGATGGCGAAATTGTGATGAGAGTATAGGCGATCGCATACAAATCTCGATCGCGCTTATGTTGTCCTTTCAGTCTGGCAAAGTTAACAAATTGGTAGCAATTAGTAATTGACGTTCTTTAACTCTGTTTGGGTGATTTAATTGTAATAAGCGAATAGTAACGCGACCAATTGCTGTCAGGGGAATGAATTGACCATCACTCAATTGAAAATGCTCCGACCAACGATCGCGACGAGGATTGTATAGTGGAGTAATTTGACTTGTTTCGGGATCGATCGAAGTTAAGTCACTGCCTTTATGTTTGTTGCATACTGTACAAGAAAGTGCGAGATTTTCAGCTTCCGTTAACCCATCGTGTTTTTCAGCAATAATATGGTCGATTTCATGTTTGGCAAAGGATGTTGCTTCTGGAATCAAGCAGTATTCGCAACAACCGTTAGCGCGATCGTAAACCAGTTGTCGCAGCGTAGATGATATATAAGTACGACTCACGATGTTTTCAATCTCAAATAAGCTTCAGCTTTAGCAAGACGTACCAAATGTTCTAAATATTGGTACTGCTGCCATGTTTTTTCTTCTGCGGCAGTCAATCCTGTAGTGCGATTTTTTTCTAATAATTTATCAATTTGAGCTTGCAAAGCTTCTGATGGACGTATTGCTAATATTTCTTGCGGCGTAGGTAGTTTAGCCAGAAATTCTAACACTTCTGCTGTACCAGAAAAACCCGATTGACCTTTAGCATTAAGTTCACGCAAACCTAATTCTATAATTTCGGGTATATCTTCTTCAAGGTTGCTCAGCTGGGCAGCTAATTCGTGAGGTATTTCGATCGTTACTAACATATTATAAATTTTGGGGATTAATAAATTGGATTAACTTTTTTGTATGTATAATTATCTTTATTCTATCTTTATTTTGCCTATAAGTCAACTTTGCTTATATCTGCCATTAAATTGACATAGTTATAGTAATTTAAAAGTTTAATTATGCTGTCTATTGAGGTCGAAATTGTAGACGGCAGACATCTGGCTATGTTAGAACAGCGGAATATGGTAGCGAAAGAAATTAGTATTATGCGTTCTCGGTATGAAAGCGAGTGAAGTATTGCGGCGCTATGCAGAGGGGAGGCGAGATTTTCGGGGTGAAAATCTCCGATGTTTGTCTTTTAAAGGTAAAGATTTATCGGGTGCGGATTTTTCGGAAGCTGATATCAGGGGGACTAATTTTACTAAGGCTAACCTGACTGGTGCTAAGTTTGTGGGGGCGAAAGCTGGATTGCCGAGGCGATGGGTAATTACACTGTTGTTTGTGTGCATGGTACTGTTGGTGATAGCAGTTTTCTTTGCATTAGTATTGGGCGTTTTGGTAGCATTCATAACCCAGCCCAAACCCAAAGACGCTATTATAGGATACGAAGACGCTATTATAGGCTGGGTAAGTCTACTATTATTTTTAGCTTTTAGTTTTCTATCTATTTACCGAGGATTTAACGTCGTTGCTGTTGCTGTCGCCTTCGTTGTTGCCCTCGCTCTTGCTGCCGTAGGAACATTCACCCTGGCGGTCGCCGGGGCATTCACCGTAGCCTTCAGTGTTACCGTCACTGTAGCCGTAACCATAACTGTAGCTGTCGCGGTCAACGTCGCTGGAGCCTTAGCTGGAGCAGTTGCCTTAGCTGGAGCCTTAGCCATTACTTTAGCGGGATTCTTAGCCGTCATCTTAACGGGATTCTTAGCAGTCGCCGTAGCTCTTGCCGGAACTTCCAATTTTGTCTCCATCGCGGTCGCCTTTCTATCAACATAGTTATATATTTATCTCGGCTGGCGTGCCATCGAAGGAAATCCTAGAGATGCTTGGATTCGCACAATTGCTATTGCTTTTGCTGCTACGGGAGGCACCTATTTTCGCTATGCCAATTTAACCGATACTGATTTCACAAAAGCCACACTTAAAAATACTGACTTCAGAGATGCTACTCTTACCAGCACTTGTTTTAAAGAAAGTAAAAAACTAGATTTTGCTCGACCTGGAAAAACTTATTTATACATCCCACAAGTGCGAGAGGTTGTGATAACAGGACAAGGACAAGATAAAGATTTTAGCCGTCTCAACTTGCAAGGAATTAACTTACAAAAAGCTAATTTAGCCGATGCTAATTTTATCAGTGCCGATCTCAGCAATGCCAATTTACAGGAGGTCGATTTATCCAGAGCAAAATTAGTACAAACACAGTTAGATAAAACCGATTTTACTGGTGCTACTCTCACTGGTGCATATATTGAAGATTGGGGAATTACGAGGGGAACTAAGTTCGACGGTGTAAGGTGCGAATATGTTTATATGCGCCTGCCTACAAAATATAATCCCGATCCATTTCGCAAACCCGATAATCATCAAGAAGTTTTTGCCGATGGAGAATTCGGTGATTTTATTAAACCCATTGTTGATACTCTTGACCTTTACCACAACCAAAATGTCGATCCGCGTGCCATCGCAATTGCATTTAAGCAGTTAGCCGAAAACCACCCAGATGCAGAATTAGAAATTGTCGCAATTGAAAAACGTGGATCTGGTAATGTCTTACTCCGTGCGGCAACTTCTGCTAGTGCAAATCGTTCTGAACTAAGTAGTGAATATTTTGATAATTATAACGAAATTAAAGCTTTAAATCAGGAGTTAAAAGCGAGATTAGCCGAAAGAGATAATCGAATTATCCGTTTAGAAAGTATGGTAATAACAGCTTTACAGCGACCTAGCTTTTATGCAGAAAACTATCACAATCAAGGAGATACTATGTCAGATAAAAGCAGCAATTTCAACATTAGCAACGTTGGTGGCGATGTTGCAGGTATAGCAGGCGGTGACATTAGCGGAGTTGCTGGTAAAGAAATGACCGGAGTTGCAGGCGGTGACATTAGTGGAACTGTCGCTGTTAGCATCGGTGAACTTGAAAAATCGGATATCCCAGAAGCACCAAAGTTAGCAGATTTGTTAAAGCAATTAACAGCAGCTATTGAATCTGATACCAACTTATCAGATAAGGATAAAGCTAAGGCATTAAAGCAGGTGAAAGCGTTAGCTGAAGCTGGTCAAAATCCCAAGGATGAGGATAAGAAAGATTTAGCAGATACAGCAATTACTATGCTGAAAGGAATAGTTACAGGACTACCTACTGCTGCAACTTTTGTTGAATCTTGGAATAAGTTACTGCCATTGATTACAGGGCTTTTTGGTTTGTAAGAGATTGGAGATACCCCTAAATCCCCCTTAAAAAGGGGGACTTTGAAGATTACAGAGTTAGATGAAGTAGACCCCAGAAACCCGGTTTCTTGAAGAAACCGGGTTTCTATGCGTAAAGCTGCATCACATCGGTGATAGCAAGTCTCGATCGCACTCCCAAAGTTAAAGGCGATGTATGACCCCGATCGAGATGCTCCGCCGCCGCGCAAGCAATCATCGCCGCGTTATCGGTACAGAATTTCAGACTGGGGAAGATTACCCGCAAATTGTGAGTTTCTGCGGCTGCTTGCAAGTGTTGGCGCAGTCCGCTATTAGCTGCTACACCACCACCGATCGCGATCGTATTTAAACCATAGTCCAGAGCGCAGGAAATTGCTCTGCGGGTGAGCGATCGGGCCACAGTATCCTGAAAACTAGCAGCAATGTCACTGACTGGTAAGGGATCTTTTCCGTCTCGCTCTAATTTTTGTACCAACCGCAGCACGGCTGTTTTCAAGCCGCTAAAACTCGAATCATAGGGATGAAAGCCACCAGTGGGTACGGAAACTTTTCCATCTGGCAAAGGAAAAGCTTTCGGATTACCTTCTTTCGCCAAGCGATCGATCGCTGGCCCACCTGGATAACCCAGGTGTAACAAACGCGCTACCTTATCAAACGCTTCCCCAGCTGCATCGTCGCGAGTTTCTCCCAAAGTTTCATATACGCCGCAATCTTTGACGTAAATCAAACTCGTATGACCCCCAGAAACCAACAGGCAAAGAAAAGGCGGCTGTAAATCCGGGGAAATCAAGTAAGAAGCGTAGATATGCCCTTCCAGGTGGTGAACCCCAATAAAAGGCTTTTGACGAACGATCGAGAGGGTTTTAGCGGCAGTTAAACCCACTAATAATGCTCCCACTAAACCAGGGGCGCAGGTAGCCGCAATACCGTCAATTTCCGACCAATCTAGACTAGCCTCTTGACAAGCTTCGGCTATACCATGATTGATAGTTTCTAGGTGTTGGCGGGAGGCAACTTCTGGTACGACACCGCCGTACTGCTGGTGGACAGGGATTTGAGAAGCGATAATGCTACTCAAAACTTTACGGTTCTTAACAATAGCCACCGCAGTTTCGTCACAACTTGTTTCAATTGCTAAAACTGTAGCCATTCACTGGTACTTTAAAAAATCAATGTGGTTTCTCTACAAAACTGGCTAATTTCTAGTTTAGTCAGCTTGTAAGTATAAATAACTTCAAGTTTTTGTAGAAGAAACTTATTGTTTTGTAACAAAAGGAAACAATCCATGCGACGATTGTTAGCTCTGATTATTGCGTTCGGCATCTGGTTTACTTTTGTCCCCGCAGCTTCTGCTGACGTTGCTGGACTGGTGCCTTGCAAAGACTCTGCCGCTTTCCAACAACGGGCAGAAATGGCGCGTAACACCACCGATGACCCCCAATCCGGTGCAAAACGGTTTGACCGTTATGCCGGTGCACTCTGCGGCCCCGAAGGTTTACCCCATTTGGTCGTAGATGGCCGTTTAAACCGTGCTGGTGACTTTTTGATTCCTAGCGTCCTGTTCCTCTACATCGCTGGTTGGATTGGCTGGGTTGGTCGTTCTTACCTGCAAGCTGTCAAGAATGACAAAAACCCAGAAGAAAAAGAAATCATCATCGATGTTCCTCTGGCAATTTCCAAGATGCTGACCGGCCCGTTATGGCCTCTGTTGGCTTTGAAGGAATTCACCACTGGTGAAATGTTTGCTAAGGAAGAGGAAATCCCTGTTTCCCCACGCTAGGTTATTGCCACCTTACTTTTGGAGAATGTTCCATCATGCAATACTTTGTGAAATATCTTTCCACCGCACCAGTTCTGGCTGCTGTTTGGATGACCGTTACTGCGGGAATTTTGATTGAATTTAACCGCTTTTTCCCCGACCTGCTTTTCCACCCAATGCCGTAATTATCCTAACTTTGGGCGGAGTAAGTGGACGAGGAGATTTCTGTTGAAAGAGTATGCTAGTTTTTGCTTTCCACTTTAGTTACGAGCAAAATTAGTAAAACTCTTTCCGATCTAATAAATTGAGACTCGCGATTGTTTATAGGCGTTTGGCTAGCGTCTGGTAAGTAATCGCGAGTTTTATTTTTGTATCTTTTGGCAGATTTTTTAATAATTAACTTTCGTAAAGTTAAATCAGAAGCTTCTCCAAGTAAAGGGGAAAGGGAAAGGATGAAGGATAAAGGGTGAAGGATGAAGCGAGAAATTTTAAAAATGCTTCTTTCTTATCCCATCACCGATTTATCTCGTCCCTTTGTCTCCCCGATTCCCCTATTCTTAATTTTGTTGTTGATTGTCCGATCGCTTTGCTAATTTCTACTCCTCTTTTAGCAATTGATATTTTCCTCGATCGGTTGTTTGACGTTAGTCTTTCATCGCCGTGAACAGCAGTTTCTAAAGAGGATAATGTAGAGTTTCACTACGCTTGTTCAGTTCGATCGATAGGAGTATTTGCAATGCAGTATTTTGTCAGGTATCTTTCTACTGCCCCTGTACTGGCGGCTATTTGGCTATCACTTCAGGCTGCTTTGCTGATTGTAATTAACTACTATTTTCCCGATTTGCTTTTCCACCCAATGCCTTAAAAGCGTTTTTTTCGGATTCTTAAAAACTTTTGTGAAATCAAAGAGCGAGTAGGGTGCGTTAAGCTTAAGCTAGCGCACCCTATTCAGTAAATCCGATTCTTTTCATAAAATAATTTAAGTAAGCGCTCGCTCGCATTATTCATCATTGTAGAGATCGCTAATTTAATAGTAAATAAAATTAATTTGTTTCAATAAATGTGGTATTGGAGGTGCTGTTTTTGCTTACGCGCTGCTAACTTTGGATTTAACCAAATTTATCTCTAACGATCTGTTCCAATAAATCATCAGCAATTGGCTAATTTTGCGGAGAAAGAAACTCGTTTTCCCTAAGAAAACGAGTTTCTACATTATTTGAAAAAATCAGAAAAAAAGTAGGATAAATAACCCAGATTTGGTATGGTTAGCCGATCGTCAGAATGAAAAACTTTTTTTGTAAAAAATAGGCGATCGCAATTTCCCGCTCGGTTAATGCGATCGCACTTTATTGACTACTAGAGTATAGTAATTAATCTGCTGATTTTGCCGACTTGATTTGAAGTTAACAATGGACGAACACTGCCGCTTCAATTTTTTTAAGAGCAGTTTCCAAATCGTCATTGACAATTTGAATATCAAATTCATTAGCCGCTTCAATTTCCTCTTTAGCGCGACGGAGACGACGAGTAATCGACTCTTCGGACTCCGTACCGCGACCCCGAATGCGATGCTCTAATTCGCATAAGGAAGGAGGCAAAATAAACAGGCGTAAGGCATTGGGAAATGTCTGTCGAATTTGTCTGGCTCCTTCTAATTCAATTTCTAAAATCGCGCATTTACCTTGAGCGATCGATCTTTCTACGGATCGCCTGGGCGTGCCGTAGTAGTTTCCGGCAAATTCCGCCCACTCCAATAATTCCCCATCCTCGATCATGCGATCGAATTCTTCGAGGGTAACGAAATAATAATGCTGCCCGTTGATTTCCCCTGGTCTGGGGGCGCGGGTAGTTACGGATGTCGAAAGCTCCAATTCCGGATGATGTTTGAGGAGCGATCTTAGTAATGTTCCTTTACCTA
The DNA here is from genome assembly GCA_036703985.1 of Leptolyngbyaceae cyanobacterium. GTDB lineage: Bacteria > Cyanobacteriota > Cyanobacteriia > Cyanobacteriales > Aerosakkonemataceae > DATNQN01. The sequence goes on along the minus strand of DATNQN010000020.1, from coordinate 100,333 downwards.
CCCCACTTGGCCCTGTAAAAACAATCAGTCTGCCTTGTTGCATTTTATTCATTTTAGAAATTAGATTTTAGATTTTAGAGCGTCACCAGTCATTTGTCATTTGTCATTTTCGATCGGTTATTTATTAGCCCTAATTCTTAGGCTAACTCCAAACTAATGACCGATGACCAATGACTAATGACTAAAAAAATCCAAAATCTAAATTCAAAATAGCTCGGGTTAGTGTTCGTTACTACCCCCGTCTTTACTAATCACAAAGCGATTAGCGACGGTTTCGGGCTGAATTGCTGAGAGTATTACATGACTCGAATCAGTAATGATAACCGCTCTAGTACGACGCCCGTAAGTCGCATCAACCAGTTGTCCTCTATCTCTCGCATCCGTGATGATACGTTTGATCGGTGCGGACTCTGGACTGACAATGGCAACTACACGAGTTGCGGAGACAATGTTGCCAAAACCAATGTTGATTAGCTGAATGTCCATGACAAAATGACGGCCTAATAATAAGAGGAGCTTTTAATCCTATATTTTCAATGTTAAATCTAAAAATTGGGAGTTACAAGCCTAAAATAAAGGAAACTGCTTATTTTTAGCTTACATTTAGGTTTTTCCACCTTTTTCACAATTTGACATCAATCAAAAGATATAAAATTGAGGGCAATGGAGCGATCGAGCAGTTTGTCAAGAGGTGACTTGCACCGAGCAGAAAGGAAAAATACCGTTTCGCTCGAAGTTTATAGCAGAGGCAGGTAGGAGAGTTTGGTGGCAAATTTAAAGTGAATTGGTACAAAATAAGCCGATCGCAAAACTTAAATCCAATAGTTAAAGCCTCTGATAGGTAAAATTTTATTCACATCTATCTGTATTTATCGCGATGATTTGTGGCGACAAACCCGATCGATCTGCCGAGCTTGCTTTTTCAAATCCCCTTTGGGCTAGACCATTAGTTCTTTATAGATGAGTCAGGTAGGAATATTCGATAAAACTTTAAACACTGTAGCTAAAATATCAAGATTCAGTAAAACTTACTACTTGATTATAGACGGCATATAAATTTTTGTCTTACTGTGGAAACACAGGGGGCAAGTAGTTTCAGTTCGGTCTGACAGGTCTAAATTTTATTTGAGAAGACAAAGATTAGGAAAAAGAGATATGAAACGTCTACGCCAAACATTATTCGCACTAGCAACATTAGGGTTGGGAATTTTCTCGGTATCTAGCGCTGCCAATGCCTTTACCCTAGTAGATCGAACTGGCTTTACCGATGATGAATTCAATAATTTGATTAAGACGGGTGAATATGCTGAATTATTCGTTGCTCAAAGCCGTATAGGTAATAATAGCAACAACGGAGATTATGAATTAAGTATCAACAACCCTATCGTACCCGATCCTACCAATCCGAATAAATTGATTGGTGGTCTACCCGTTAATTCACCGCTCCAGCATACTTGGGGAAATGGCAATTTAGTAGATTTTATCCTAGAATACACCGGAAGTGTAGTTAATTATACTGTAGGTGGTAAGCTACTCAGCACTAACGTTTTTAGTGGTCCCGTAACAGACATTTTCCTTCGTACTCGTGCTGGTACTAAAAGCAACAGCACTAAGAGTCGTATGGAATTGAGTAACTTAGTTTTTAATGGAGTAGGAATAGGTAGTTTATCTTCTTCAGTGGTAGGTAGCAATAGTAGCGACATCGACTATTTGCAAATTGCTGGAATATCATCTCCCTTCACCCTGACAGGTAAATCATTGATGAGTTGGGAAGGTATTGCACCGAACGGTTCTAACATCGCTTATCAAATCAAAGTTGGTACGACACCACAGACTGAAGTACCCGAACCAGCTACGGTAGCAGCGATTCTCCTGACTGGTGGCGTGCTAGCTCTCGGTAAGAAAAAAGAACAAAAAGCAAACTGATAATTAATTTAAGTTGCTCGTGATTGTGGTCGAGGCTGGTATTCGGTAGTAGAGAAAAAGAAAATTATTCTACTACCGAATACCTAGTAACTCAAATTGCTAGCGATCGGGATCGAGATAGGGGCTAGGGTTGAAGGAAAGGGAAATGTAGATATTTCGCGATCGCTACTTCTTTTCATCCTACTAGCCACTATCAGTTTAAATCCGATAACTAGCAACTTGAGTTATTAGGTAAACTGAGGATCGGTGTTTCGCCCAAAAAATCCTTCGTTTTGCAACCCGTTGACTTTACTACACTGACAGCTGTTAGCTGCGACTTAAGAGCGAACTGGCTACCATCCCGCTTGGAACAAGTTTACCAGCGCGATCGCTATACGATCGCCCTTGCTTTACGCACCCTCAAGCAGCGAGGTTGGCTCACCATTTCCTGGCATACTCAAGCAGCAAGAATTTGTATCGCTGACCCTCCACCGAAAAACCCCGATACATTTACTTTCAGTCAACAACTGCGTCACCAATTGGGGGGTTTAGCGCTGATCGCAATTGAAGAAATTGCACCTTGGGAGAGAGTGTTAGATTTCCAATTTGGCAAACGTCCGGGAGAACCTCCCCTGTGGCATTTGTACGTAGAAATCATGGGCAAATACAGCAATGTTATCTTAGCTGATGCCAACAATTTAATTGTCACGGCTGCTCATCAAGTTAGCCAACAACAATCTAGCGTTCGCCCTATCTTAACCGGGCAACCTTATGAAATTCCCCCTGTTCTTACCGATCCGATTCCTAGTTTGAGTGAATCGCCACAACGCTGGCAAGAAAGAGTTAGTCTAGTTCCGGGAAAAATCGGGCGTCAATTATTAAAAAGTTATCGCGGTTTGAGTTCTGCGCTCGTACAGTTAATGGTGCAAGAGGCAGGAATTGCGATCGATCGATCTACGGAAACTTTAACCGAATCAGAATGGCATCGGTTATTTCTTAAATGGCAAGAATGGCTGGAAATTTTAGAAAAAGCTCAATTTAAACCTGGTTGGAACCTAACCCCCCAACCCCCTTCCCTGCCAGGGAAGGGGGAGCAAAAAGACTCCCCTCTCCTCGTAGGAGAGGGGTTGGGGGAGAGGTCAGCTTTAGATAGATATGAAGGATATACGGTTCTTGGTTGGGGAATGGTTGAGCCAGCGAAAGACATTCATAGTTTGCTCGATCGCTACTACAGCCAACATCTAAATCAACAAGAATTTACCCAATTACGACATCAACTCAGTCAAAAAGTCAATAGTATTTTAGGAAAATTGCGCGTCAAAGCTAATACTTTTACGGAGCGTTTGCAGCAATCCGATCGCGCAGATAAATATCGAGAACAAGCAGATTTGTTGATGGCGCATCTCCAGTCTTGGCAACCAGGGATGAAGTCGATTACTCTTGCTGATTTCGAGACGGAAAACCCAGTTAGTATTTCCTTAGACCCAGAAAAAAATGCTGTCCAAAATGCCCAAGCTCTTTACAAACAGCATCAAAAACTCAAACGGGCTCGTCTTGCGGTTGAACCATTATTAATGGAAGTGAAAGGAGAAATAGATTATTTAGAGCAGGTAGAGGCCGCTCTATCTCAATTAGAAAAATACCATAATGCAGAAGACTTACAAACTTTAGAAGAAATCCAAGAAGAATTAATTCAACAGCGTTATTTGAACGATCCGGAATACGGTCGTTCCAGCAAAACGCAAGAGGAATCCCATCCTTACCGTTTCCGTACTCCTAACGGTTTTGAGTTACTGATTGGTCGTAACAATCGACAAAACGACGAACTAACTTTTCGCATCGCGGGAGATTACGACCTTTGGTTCCACACTCAAGAAATTCCTGGCTCTCACGTACTGCTGCGCTTGGAACCGGGTGCTGTTGCTGAGGAAGCAGATTTACAATTTGTGGCTGACTTGGCTGCTTATTATAGCCGCTCTCGACAAAGCGATCGCGTTCCCGTCATATACACGGAACCCAAGCACGTTTACAAACCCAAAGGTGCCAAGCCAGGAGTGGCTATTTACAAGCAAGAACGGGTGATTTGGGGACGTCCGCAACAGGCCGTGCTTCAACTTTAGATCGATTTGGCTCGATCGCGAGCATCTCCAGTACTTTCACGTAAGCGGCACAAAACTAAAACACGACTTAGGTATTACTACGGTGGATTTGCGGCGGAGCAGCGAAGACTATAGAAGTATGAGGTTTGCCAAAAAGTAGAAAGTCTTCTCTCTTGTGATAGAGATTGCCTCTACTAAAGTAGGTATACTTGCTAAAAGTAAACTTTTGTAAATGTGTCGTTCATGTTACAATAGTTTATGAAGATTTACCCACTGTGAGCCTGGGAACACACAGTTTGGGTTTCCTCAAATAAAGCGACAACACAACTTTAAATATTGATTCAGACCAGCTTTTGGGAAGCTGGTCGTTTTTTATACATTGCTGGGGAAGGGTGAAAGGGGATGTGAAGATCGATTAACGATCTAACTCCTGAATTGGAGAATTCTGACTCCTGAATTCTTTTCTATTAATCAGAAAGCAACGGGGCATCCAAAACCTTAGTGATTCTATCTCGCGTTTCTTCCAAATGCGCCTTGGTGTAGTCATCCAAACTTTTACCCTGTTTTCTCAGGGTACTGTTGAGGCTTTCCCGCAGTTGGCGGAGTTTTTGCCAAGCAAGGGATCGCGCATCTTCCGGTACCTCTTCCGTCCGCAATACCATATCTATTAATATTGCCAGGTAGTCTCGCTGCAATGCACGACGCAAACTCGATATTTTGACTGACTTATTCCCTCGTTCGAGTACTTCACTCCAAATCCCATTTTGTAAAAAGCTGAACAATTCTGGTATGGTCAGTGCTTTTCCTGGGGGTGTTTTCAATTCTATATCCCGTAACCGAGTTAAGCGATCGCCCGACAGCAAACTTCTAAGCATATCGCTTTGGTAGGACAAAATTTCATCGTGAATTGGGTAGTCAAGGCGTTCGTTTATACCTTCTTCATCCCATTCACTCGGTTGAGAAGGCGTTAACTTATTCCATATTTCCGGAGGAAAATTAAAAGCATCGTCAGCAAACAAATATTTCTGTAAAGTTGCCAATGCTTCCTTCTGTTTTTCCACCGCTACTACTTCAAGCGGTAAACTGCGGTTACTACTGTTAATGCGATCGCGATAAAAAGACTGTCCACCAATATACTTACTGATAATTTTTAATTGTTGATAATAATAAGAAAATACCCGATCGAACATTTTTTTCAATTCCCCCTGATTGAGTTCCTTAACTGAATCACTTTTGTTCAGGCTCTCCCACATCAAACGAGCATTATCTAACTGCCACTGAGCATAGCGCAAAGGCTCGCTACTCAAATCTCCTCTATTACTAGTTGGATCGAGATCCGAGCTATCTTCATCTGGCGCATACGATAATTCAGGATTTGTAGATTGTTTTTGAATTATTTTTTGTAATAATTGCTTTTCATTTTGAGGATTTGTGAAACCGCTTGGTGTATAACCGTATTCAATTGCCCACTCATCGTATGGCCCCACGATCGCTGGAGAATAATCACCTTGTTTAGTACCCAAGGGCGCTAAATTGATCGGTGCGTAATCCATTACCGAACTAACCATTCCCCTAGTACGAGTAATTTCGGTATTATTCAATTCTTCTGGTTTAAGGAAAAAGCTAGCGCGGAAATTATGCCTTAATCCCAAAGTGTGTCCCACCTCATGAGCAACTAGCCATCGCAAAAATTGTGCGATATATTCTTTCTTTTCTTCATGGTTTGACATTCGATCTGGCAATAAAGATAATGCCATTGCCCCTATAGTAAATTGGTTAGCAATCGCCCTACCATAACAAAAATCGCTACTCCTAATTGAGGTTGCTAAAAAAGAGCGGTTTGGCATTCGTTGTAAGCTGCGATAACTCCTCAATTGAAGCCGATTGAATGGCAAACAAAAATCATTGCTTTTAATCTTATTTGAATTTCTAGGATGTAAAAATATTTGATAATACTCATTTTCATCTTGTACCATATTAGCATCTATAAGAATATCAGAATCTAAAACTTCGCCAGTTAGAGGATTTGTTCTGGATAAACCGTAAGCAATATCCTTATCTACAGAATTCAGCCAACGAATCGTATTGTAGCGTCGATCTCCCGGTTTCCAATCAGCATTATCCGGCATTTGCTTAACTTCAATAGCATTTTTAAATCCAATTTTTTCAAAAGCCTTATTCCACATTAAAGCACCTTCTTTAATCGCCTCTCTATATTCCAGTGGAGTAGTATTTTCAATCCAGAAAATTATTGGTTTTTTAGGTGGAGATAATGGAGCGTTCGGCTCTTGTTTTTCCAAATGCCAACGATTGATGTAACGAACTAATTGAGAGTTACCATTAAGGTTAGAAAAATCTCGGTAAACCGTTGTGAGATAGCCAACGCGATCGTCAGCTAAACGAGGAACGTAACCGTTATTTTGAGGTAATTCCGACAAACTGTAGTGAACGCGAATATTTAACGCTCTGTAATCAGGTACGGTAGAAAGAGATAAACTACTATTATTTTGCTCTGTAAAGGAAAAGCCATATACCGTATCTATTTCTAAATTTAAAGGGAATGCTTTTAAATTATCGAAATAAGTTTTCTTTTTATCGAGACTATATTGGGAACCTAAAGATTCTGCTAGCATCATTTTCAGATCGGGCAAATCCTTTAATAATAAGTCGCCCAAATCAATCAGCATAGTATTTTTTTGTGGGTGAATACTTCTAATTGGTATAGAGAGCAGCACGGAATCAGAAAAAGCACGATTCACTGAACCTGTTTGGGGGTCTCCCGAACGAGTACGAAATCTGACGTTTCGCATCGTAAACAACAAATTATTATTTACTCGTCGAAAATAGAAAATAAAATCGTTTAAAGGCATTCCGCTATAAATATTTTGTTCCCCTATGCCCGACTCCATTGTAATAATAGCTAAGTAATTTTTGTTCAGTTGATTTGGCTGAACTTCTAAATAAATTTTTCCCGTTTTTGTTTGACGGTAAGTGGTAAATAAACCGGAAGATTTTTGCGTGTTTTTAGTTAATTCGCTAAAATCCCGTAACTCTGTTTCCTCTTCAGGATATTCTTCTAATTCAGCTTGGGCAACCGAACTGGCATTAGTAAGCCGTGAATTGCTTGCATTTGGCGATTGTAATATTTGAACGACTTTTGCCTGGGTCGGTTCTATTAGCAAAAGTACGGCGTATGTCAAGATTACATGAAATGGTAAAAATTGAATCGGCTTCATATTTCTATAAATATTGTAAATTTCAGCAATAAATAATATACCAATTTACTTGTACGTGCTTTAAATATTTTATTAAAAGCAGCCAAAAATTGCGAATACATCTCCAGAGAATAGGGTAATTCAAAAACATCAAAAATCGAATTATAGTCGGTTGTTGCTATTTGTCAATCAAGTCATCTATTTGGGTGAACTAGGGCGCGATCGAAATAGCAAACACGATGCTGATGTTTAAATTTATTTAAGCTGTCTAAATCAGTTACTATAAAAATAGCGTTATTAACTAATAAAGATTTGCTTTGCCATCGGTTGGCTTGCTCGTCGGTTTAGTTTAATTTCCGGGGTTAACCAAAGAAAGATATATTCTGAATAACCTGTCCTGCTCTAGTTTGCTACCTCACAAATGAAGTCTTATCTAGCTGCTGCTATCCAAATGACCAGTCTGCCTGACTTACAAAAAAACTTAACTCAGGCAGAAGAACTAATTGAACTTGCCAAAGGGCGAGGCGCGGAATTAGTTTGTTTACCAGAAAACTTTGCCTTCATGGGAGAAGAAAAAGATAAAATTGCCCAAGCAGAAAGCATCGCCCAACACAGCGAAAAATTTCTCAAAACAATGGCGCAGCGCTTTCAAGTTACTATCTTGGGCGGTGGTTTCCCAGTTCCCGTGAGCGCTGATAAAGTTTACAATACTGCCTTGTTAGTTGACCCCAGCGGTCAAGAACTGGCTCGCTATCAAAAAGTTCACCTATTCGACGTTAACGTACCCGACGGTAACACCTATCGGGAGTCTAGCACCGTCATGGCTGGAACGCGCATTCCGCCTGTGGCTCCCATGAAAGAATTGGGTAATTTGGGGCTTTCGGTGTGTTACGATGTCCGCTTCCCGGAACTGTACCGACACTTATCCCAAATGGGAGCAGATGTACTATTCGTGCCAGCTGCTTTCACTGCTTATACTGGTAAAGATCATTGGCAAGTGCTAATTCAAGCTAGAGCGATCGAAAATACTTGTTATGTGATCGCACCCGCCCAGACTGGAAACCACTATGCCATGCGTCAAACGCACGGACACGCGATCGTTGTTGACCCTTGGGGAGTAATTTTAGCTGATGCGGGGGATAGACCGGGAGTTGCGATCGCAGAAATCAATCCCGATCGTCTCAAACAAGTCCGCCGCCAAATGCCTTGTCTGCAACATCGCGTTTTCTGATCTAAAAAATTTCTCCCACCAACCAAGCGGTATGGTGGGCTTTTTTTCCTCAGCTATGGCAGAAATAAAGAGTCAATTGGTATGCCAAACTATTAAGTTTTTGGTAAATAGCTGAATAGATGTAAGCAAGAAAAATCGCAGAGGAGAAACCGCTACAGATTTAATCAAGAAAAAACAGAAAACTATCCCCTTATCACAATATTCAGAAATTGAAAAATTATTGAGAAATCTATAAAAAAATGGGTAGCTAAAAAGCTACCCACTAGCATTCAAAGCAGAGGCAGAATTAATTAGACGTTAACAGCGTTTTTAGTGACGACGTTCAATTCGCCCTTAGCATACTTAGCAGCATAATCATCTAGAGACACTTGCTTGATCTTGGTAGCATTGCCAGCTGTACCGAAAGCTTGATAGCGCTCAGCACAAACTTTCTGCATATACTTGATCGAAGGCTTCAAGAAGTGACGGGGGTCGAATTCCTTGGCATCTTTCGCCAAAGCTTCGCGAACCGCAGCAGTGATCGCCAGACGGTTGTCGGTATCGATATTTACCTTGCGAACGCCGCTCTTGATACCTTTTTGGATTTCTTCCAGAGGTACGCCGTAGGTTTCGGGGATAGCGCCACCGTATTGGTTGATCAGAGCGATCAAATCTTCTGGCACGGAGGAGGAACCGTGCATTACCAGGTGCGTGTTAGGTAGGCGGCGGTGAATTTCTTCGATCCGGCTGATTGCCAGGATTTCGCCAGTCGGCTTGCGGGTGAACTTGTAAGCGCCGTGGCTGGTGCCGATCGCAACTGCCAGAGCATCTACTTGAGTTTGCTCAACGAAATCAACTGCTTGGTCAGGATCGGTCAGCAGTTGGGAGTGATCCAACTTTCCTTCAAAACCGTGACCGTCTTCTGCTTCACCCATGCCAGTTTCCAAAGAGCCCAAGCAACCCAGTTCGCCTTCTACGCTGGCACCGATCGCGTGAGCAACTTTCACTACTTCGCGAGTCACGTTGACGTTGTACTCATAGCTAGCTGGAGTCTTGGCATCAGCTTCCAAGGAGCCGTCCATCATCACGCTGGTGAAGCCGTTCTTAATGGCAGAATAGCAGGTGGCTGGTTCGTTGCCATGATCTTGGTGCATGACAATGGGGATGTGGGGGTAAGTTTCCACTGCCGCCAAAATCAAGTGGCGCAGGAAATTTTCACCAGCATATTTGCGGGCACCGCGAGAAGCTTGCAAAATCACGGGGCTATTGGTTTCCTGAGCAGCCTGCATGATGGCTTGGATCTGCTCCATGTTGTTAACGTTGTAAGCTGGAATACCGTATCCGTTCTCAGCCGCGTGATCCAACAGCAGCCGCATAGGTACAAGCGCCATATCTCATCCTCCTAATGGTTAGTCGTCAGCTAGTTAGTTTTAGACCAGCGGAATTCTTACAATAATCTTAAGATACTTTACAACCTAGAGGAAAATATATCTAGAGATTCAGTGATTAACCGTAATTAAATATTATATAAGCATGATTTATCAAAAATGGGTCGCCCGGGATTCGAACCCGGAACTAATCGGTTAAAAGCCGAGTACTCTACCGTTGAGTTAGCGACCCGAAGAAATTGCTTTTTTTTCGCAACGTTGACCAATGTAGCACAGGAAAAAATAAATAGTCAATAGGGTTGAGCAAAAAAATTTTGGAATAGGGGCTGGCGAAAGGGTGAAGGGTGAACGATGAAGCCAGAATTATGAAAATCAATTCTATTTTTCTCCCCCATCTCCCTATCCCCAACATACCTTCTGGATTCTTTGTTAATCAAATGCAGAGAAATAAAAGACTAATTAGCATAATGGATGTGGCCTACATCCTCATCGCGATCGCGCCTTTTCAAATTATCTATTTAGGTCATTGGCTGAGAATAGGAATCGACTCAGATGTAATTCCTACCGGATTCATCCAGTACGATATGCCTTACTACTCTGCCAATGGTAGAGAAATTTTTGAACGGGGGAATGGCTTTGCTTATCCCAATCCTTACGACTCTTCACCGACACCACCGATAATTTACTTTCAATGGCCGATTTGGTTACTTGGATTCGGAATCAAAAAGTTAAACATAGAACCAGGCATATTTTATTTTATTGTTGGCATTATCGGCAGTTTATTATGTGCTTATTTTACTCTACTCGTTGTCAAAAAATTGTTGCCAGACCCCCGATTTAGAATACTGTTGTTTTTTTTAGTTATGTGGGGAGGAGGCTTTTTATGTTTGGCAGCATTGATTGATAATATTATCCACGGAAATCCAATATTTTTTCGTTTTTTTCGTTATGACCCTGGCGACGGCTTGTGGTTTTTGAACTGGGGTAGGAACTTAATTTATCCGTTAGAAGCAATTTATCATGGAATTGTGGCTGCTACGTGGTTAGCAGTACTAAACGAACGATGGTTTTGGGCGATTTTTTGCGGTGGTTTACTAGGAACAGCACATCCATTTTCGGGCGTTCAACTTTTACTTATCCTCACTTTATGGTTTGGCATATTAGCTTGTTTAGAGCGGACAAGCTCAACGGTAAAAAATTTCTTGGTAATGTTTGCTTTCACGGGTTTATTCTTGGTCTACTACAAAGTTTTTTTGAATTCCGTGCCGCAGCATCGAGCAATTCATGAAGAATGGTCGATTGCCTGGACTTTGCCCGTGAATTCAATGATTATGGCTTATTCTCCGGTTGCTTTACTAGCTGCTGGTCGGATTTGGATCGATCGTCACAAGTTAGACCGAAATGTGGGTTTTTTGTTTATTTATTTTTTGATATCTCTTTTGTTGGCTAAACACGACTTATTTATTAATCCGATCCAGCCTTTACATTTCACTCGCGGCTACATTTGGACACCGCTTTGCTTGATTGCTCTACCGCTCATTCAAAAAATTACGATCGCTCTGCAAGAGAAGTTACATCCTTATTTATTTAGATACTTATTGATAATGCTGGCTGGATTGGTTATAAGTGACAATTTAACTTTCATTAAAGACCGTTTACTTTATCCAGCAGAAGCATTTTTTTTAACGCGGGAAGAGAAGCAAATGCTGACCGAAATTAATCAACTTGGTCTAGATGGAGTTTTGTTATCGCCAGAACCGAAGTTGAGCTATTTATCTGCAACTTATACATCAGTCAGACCTTATTTAGGCCATACTGCGTTGACCCCCCAATATGAAGAGCGTCTCGGTCAGGTTGAGATATGGCGCACTAAAGGAATTAAGGGAGATTGGTTTGATATGATTGATTATATTCTGATTAAAAAGAAGGATATACCGCCTTTTTTTAACAGGTCGGAATGGATTGTGAAATTGGAAAACGACAAACTGATTTTATTGGTAAGGAAGTCATCTTCAGGGGTAAGGCGATCGCAAAATTAACGCGAGTTTGATGCAGTTTAAAAAGACACTTCCCAAACCCTTCTCCGATGTGGAATTCCAATGGGTGACTGCTGTAAGAATCCCCCGTCACAGCATCGCTTGACGGGGAAGTATGTCAATTTTAGGAAAAAGAGACGCTTAAACCAACGATTGTCTCGAAGGTTTGGTCTGGTTCTAATCGAATCAAATTTTGGTTGGTATTGAGCGCGTTACGAGGCGCAGTCCAAGGTTCTAGGCAGTAAAAATCTTTACCTTTTACTGTCCAGAAAACTAAAGTAGAGTATGCTTCATCATAACTCAGGCTGATACGCAATTGGCGACCGTTGTCGATCGCAGTGGCGAAAGGACTATTGATATCCCGAAATGCCACATCTATTTCATCGGTATCGAAATCAAAACTACCCGTGAATGGATGAACTGTATTAGTACGCTGATCTTGATATTCCTTGGCAGGAATCCGCAACTGTAGCTGAGTCTTATCGGCGGTATAAAAATAAGGATGCAGTCCAGTAGAAAAGGGCATTTGTTCTTCCGAGCAGTTAGTGTAGCGCTGGCGAATTTCCAACCGATTGCCCTTTAACTGGTAGGTAAAGGCTATTTTAAAATCAAAAGGATAAACTTCTCTCGTTTTTTTGTTACTTTCCAGAACCAGGGTAATGCTGACAAAGCCTTCCGTTACTTGCTCGGTGACTTCCCAAGGAAGGTCGCGAGCAAAACCGTGTTGTTTAAGGGTATATTTTTGAATGTTATACGTTTCATCATAAGTAGTGGGTGGGGAAAAAGGCTCTTCCTTGTCTCCTTTATTTTTTTTATCTCCCTTATTTTCTTTATCTCCCTTATTCCCTATATCATCTACTGGTTTTGTCCACACCCGCTTGTGATGGGTGTAGGTGTTGTCTGGTAAGTTCCCGCAAATGGGGAACAGGATCGGAATTCCTCCTCTAACGCTTAAGTTTGGATTGGCGAATCTCTCTGCATCTAGGTAGAGGATTTCTTGACCTTGATAACACCATTTAGTAATTATGCCGCCTCGTTCTGGAACTACCTCTATTTCGGATTGGGCTGTTTGGTCAGAGAGGACGTAGGTTTTGTACTGCTGCTCTTTTACTGCGATCGCCAACACGAGTGCTATTCCTGTTTGAAAAAAGAATGTGCTAATCCCACTACTTTACAAGCGATCGGTCGATCGATTTTAGATTTTAGATGGAAGGAATACCAATCTTCGGTCGGGAGACTGCTGTTGATGACGAGCGATCGCGGACGTTCCGGCAATCTTTACAGAAAATTTGTCGTTCGACCTCTGGTGTCTTTACACATTCTTTACAGTAATGCCTATAAGCTATTACATAAGTCAAGCATCTCTGTGGTGGTTCGATCGCATAAAGCCGCTCAGCCAAAGAAAATCCGTTAGCAAAATCAATCAATTTACGCCTCAGTGACACAAATCACAGCATCAAGAGGCAATTTATCACACCATGCTACGGCCTTTTATCATTTACTTAATTATAGAGATGTTTGACACTGAGAATAACGAGTAACGCATCAAGGATGCTGTAGGACGTTATGATTCGCTCACTGGTTAAATCTGCTTTTCAAACAGGGTGTTTAAGTGTTGCTTCTGAAGGTCTAATTGGCCAAGTATTGGCTAATAAGGGCTACCAGTCTGCCGATTTAGACGCCTTAGTCACGCTGTACAATGCTCTCAACTCAGGTCAAATACAAAGAGAGGCAAGGGGGTCTTTTACTCGAAGTCTGATGGAGTACGGTGAAATTGGTTTAAGAGATACCCATCCCATACCCATACCTTGCTAGGAAAAAGTCTGTATAAATAAATACCAAAACGATGGTCTGAGATCGATCCATCGGCAATGATAACGGCTAAAGCCCTTTCTACAAAGGTTTTAGCCGTTATCACTTATTAGGAAAATCGCTGAGAATATTTTTAATTCCTCGACAAGAGCGTGTAAATTTAGACAAAAATCCCAGTCAGTTGGCTTCCAGAACAGGCTTTGAGATTATAGAATAAGTGTTAATAGATATCCATTTCACTAGAGACACGGCAGGCTTAAAAAGAAAAAATTTTTAGGTTTGCCATTACCAAAACTTAGGAGATTCAGATGAAATGGCCTTGTTTGTGTTAGGATACCCGCAGACAAGTTCTATACTGGATTGCAGGCAATAGCTAGCCCGATCTCAGGCAAAGCGATCTGAGTAATTACGAGTTTTCCCAATCCAGGGTAGCTAATTTGCTCCTTAATTACCGTGAGGCCAAACTCAACTATGTAGCTGAAAAAAGTTACTTAAAAGAGAAAAGCTTCATCATAAGTAAAGTAAAAAATTGAAAATCCAAAAGCCAGGATCTAAAAACTAGCATTGAAATGAACATCATTTTATCGAAAAATTGGGTTTAAACCCCGGTCGTTATACGACAAATTTCTGGTAAAATAACAAAAAGTCAATGGCCTTGAGAACGATGAGTAAACAAGTTTAACGACCTGCTCCGTAATCTCGAAATTCCTGTCTGTCAATGGTATAAAAATAAATCCACACAGCAAGGATGAAAAGAAATTAAATACTGTGGGACACACAGAAATTTACGCTTGGGGAGTAGCCCATAAGCGGGGCATATCAAGAGATATGTTTCGGGCTAGACATGAAACCGTAAGACCAAAATTAGCATCGCTAGTAGAGGCAAGATTCAGCCCAAGAATCACCGGACTTTTAGGACGGTGAAGGTCAATGTAAACTGCTATCAACGGCACAAAGCCATTTCAATACAGATTAATAGTTGCGTTCGCCTTCACATTATTCCCGTCTTTTTGAACGCTCCTAACTTTCAATGATAAATGCGCTGACCGCTCATAATTGGCTGAGGAATTTTCACTTTACGATCTGCTGCTTAATTACGGCTAAAATGCCTTCAACTAAAGCATCAGATAGAAATGATAAACTTGTTATAAAGGAAAGAAACAATCTATGTCATCCTATTTAAAAGAGCGATCGCTCTTAATGAAGAGTAAACACTTTTAAATGAGACGATCGATAATGGCTTAAGGAAGTTTCCTGAAGTCATCCCATCTCAAGTGAGAGATTAACCAAACTAAAAATTTGAAGAGTTCCCTGTTCAGGAGAATCAATACATGCTACACCGCAAGATATATCAACTCTGTTGCGATGGTCGGGAAGTCTGTGTTTTCTTGCGGGACCAGCAACGTTGGATCGAACGCGCTCGCATTATCGACATTGAAGGCGATTTGGTGACATTGCGCTATGAAACAGAAGAAGAAGATGAAGTTTCTTCCTGGGAAGAGATGGTGCGCCTAGAAAGCATTGGTGCTGTTAGTCAGAAATTGGCCTCCGTACCGCGCGGTAATGTAGAACCCCTGGTTTCTGATGATTGTCCAGAAGCAGAACAAATCCGCAATCATTATCCAGACACCAACGCAGATTAATCAAACAGCATAGCAAGTAGAACTTTAGCCCAGCATCAGATATAGACGCTGGGTTAACTTTTGTCGAGGCAGGGGAGCAGGGGGCAGCGGGGCAGCGGAAATATTAGTGATATGAAAGCAAGTGAATTGGCAATAGCTGTTTTGTATTCTAACTTCTGAATACTGACTTCTGACTTCTGACTCCTGAATTCTGGCTCCTGAATTCAGTTATCGCTATTATCTTTTTCATTTCTCAAATGATGTGATGGCCCAGTACTTGGTTCAAAAACCGGGCAGTAGCCATCTGGAGTTACCTTAAAGCCGAAGAGGGGGGATGCTTGATTCCAGCAGCGCTGTCCCCTTTGGTGGACGCATCTGCCACAGCAAGCTAGATCGGCAGGGAGGCGATCGCTTCCCTGAGTAAGCAGTTCTCGCTGAGTTAATCCCCGCAATACCAATTCCTCACCTTGCCAGCGTGCTTCTACTAAACCAGTATCGGCAAAGTTTTGCCAGCGCGGATCGGCGGTGATCGTATCTGGAAGGGCAATGGTCACCACCGTACCTAACTCGGTCAATTCCCCTTCATAATTAGTTTCTGGTGCGGCGGGCTGTAAAAAATTTTCCCCTATAGGCAATTCCACCAACGTTCCGGCACTGGGAGAATGGAGGTGATAACGGTTATGTAGCTCATCGAGGCTAGTTAAATCTGCCAAATAGGTAGGAGAACCGTGGATAAATATGACGTGCTGGGGACGTAAATTATGAATTAACTGGGTAGTTCCTGGCCCATCACAATGTTGCGCTAATAAATAAGTTTCTACATTAATCGATGCGTCAGGGGTATTGGTTTGTTTTCCTTGTGCGGTAGTTCGATCGCTAACGGCAGCAGCATAGCGATCGAGAAATTGAAAATCGGTATCGATCGCGCGTCCCGGTCTTTGAGGTAGCAAAATTAACCAAGAACCGCTGTTTGGGTGGCAATACTTGCCAAAATCAGCCGATTCATCCGTCAGCACGATACAAGGAGATTTGCCGATTTCTGGAGCTTGTTCTGGCATTAATCGGCGCACGCGGGGACGAATTCGCTCGTCCCAAAATAAAGGCTGATGGCGCGAAAAATTCTGTACCGATGTCGGCAAGTGAGACAATAAATTAAGGTAAGCGTCGCAACCTGCGGCAACCGTACCATCTACCCAAATATCCAAGTCACGACCCGTAAAAAGGTGATGACTGCGTAGCAGCATTAAAATTTCCTGTCCCAGTCCCAAAGTCGGCACTGGTAACAGTACGGATTGTCCGTTAGCTAAAGCACGACCGATTCTTTCAGAAAGCTGATTTTCTTGCTGTCGGCGGTGGGGATGACGAGCGGTGCCGTAAGTACCTTCCAAAATCAGCACGTCTGGCTCGACTCCCCGCAAAGCATCTAGGGGTAACCCTTCTACTAATCGGGAATTAGATAAGAAAAAATCTCCCGTATACACTAAAGTGTAGGTGCGGCGAGGAGTAGTGTAGGTAAGGCGGATGGCGGCGGCTCCGGGTAAATGTCCGGCGGGAAATAGTTCGGCACACAGTCCGTCCTGAAACTCTACTGGCGATCGCCAAGGTAAAGCATGACAAAATTGAGAAATCTTTTTCGGAGCTAGTTCTGGCCAATTGAGAGGTAGTAGCTGAGTAGTTACTTCACTGGCATAAACGGGTAACTGAGGGAAAGCTTTATGGAGCGCTAGCAATCCCCTGGCATGATCTGAATGAGCGTGACTGCATAATACTAAATCAGCTGGAAGCTTTTGCTTTAATCCTGCCTGTAGTGGTGAAATGTCTGCCATTCCGCAATCCAGCATGATGCGATACGGGCCCATCCGCACTAACAGACAAACCCCTTCGTCTGCATGATTGACACTATAGGGTAAGCATTCCAGTTCGATCACGATGCTCTCTCCCGATCGCTATAGATACTTGGGCCGTTTGCCAGATATTTTTCCAAAGCTAATACTCCCGTTTGGCAAAATGATGCCGAACGGGAATCCCAGTCGAAACAAGGCTACGGCAGTTATTAATTAGTGAGCAGAACCGTTACCGTGATAGTTGTCTGAATCGTAAAATCCATTTTTCGTGCCGAAAAATAGGCTGGCTAAGATAAAGACAACGGTTAA
This sequence comes from Leptolyngbyaceae cyanobacterium, assembly GCA_036703985.1. Taxonomy (GTDB): domain Bacteria; phylum Cyanobacteriota; class Cyanobacteriia; order Cyanobacteriales; family Aerosakkonemataceae; genus DATNQN01. Next base: position 82,893 of record DATNQN010000020.1, on the reverse strand, counting down.
TCCCATTAAAACTAGTTTGATGTCCATTGGTATAAATACTCGGATATGAAATTAGGGCGGTGGGAGCAATTTTATCAATATAGTATAGTCAATAACAAATAAAAAATGCAGCTACTAACGGTCGATCCTTGTTGGTTAGCCCGTCCATCAATTGAGGTAGCACCAGATTCGATCGGTTGTACTCTGGTACGCCAGTTTAGTAATGGACAAATAATTAAAGGGCTGATTGTCGAAACAGAAGCTTATGGGCCTAACGACCCGGCTTGCCATGCTTATCGGCGTCAAACACCGCGCAATCAAGTGATGTTTGGGCCAGCAGGAGTGAGTTATATTTATTTAATTTACGGTCGATACCATTGTTTAAATTTAGTAACTGACCGAGAGGGTATTGCTAGTGCTATTTTGATTAGAGCTTTGCAATTAAAATACGAGCCAGATGCGATCGCGCAACATCAAGGATTAAAACTCGATCGAATCGCAGCTGGGCCTGGTAAATTGTGTCAAGCACTGCAAATCAACCTCAGTTTAAACGGTCAATTATTACAACCAGGTCAAGCTTTGTGGCTCGAACATCGTCAACCAAAATTTCAAAAAGACCTTGACCAACAAATACTTAACCTGGTACAAACTACTCGGATTGGTTTATCTCAGGGTGCTAATTTACCTTGGCGATGGTATTTGAGGAATTGTCCAGATGTTTCCAAATTCTGAATGGGAATAATAGACTAGCAAGCTGGTAATTAAAGCTGGCGAGATTTTTTTCATCCTCACCAGGATAGATGACAAACTCAACCTTTCCAGGATTGTGGAATGGAGCGGCAGAGAGTAGCATAGACTTACTGGTGTCTGCTCTCTGATAGATATCAGTGTTGAATTCAAAGAATTCCTTTTATGGACAAAAGTCCATCCAGTCACAGTATTATCCTCCTCTAACTTGGTGAGCTAGTCTCCCAGGTTAGAGGAGACTAGGAGGCTAAGATGCTCACTCAAGAAAGACGTGTTGCACTATCGGATATTGCTGACTTAAATCAGCTGAAGTTAGAACTTAACAGCATACCGGCAGTGGATGCAGGAGATTATATTGCGGAATTAACTCCCGCAAAACGAGCGATCGCATTTCGCTTGTTGAATAAAGATCAGGCAATTGATGTATTTGAATATTTACCACCAGAAGTGCAGGAAGAACTGATCGGTTCGTTACATAATGCTCAAGTCTGCCAAATTGTCGAGGCGATGCGTCCCGACGATCGGGCCGAATTGTTTGATGAATTGCCAGCTGGGGTGGTGAAAAGATTGGTGCCCCAACTTAGCTCGCCAGAAAGACACGCCACGGCAACCATTTTAGGTTACGCAGAAGGCACGGCTGGTCGGGTAATGACGACGGAATACGTGCGCCTGCGAGAAGGATTAACGGTTGGGGAAGCTCTCAGCAAAATCCGTTTGAGTGATGCTGATAAAGAAACGATTTACTATGCTTATGTCACTGACGATAACCGCAAACTAGTACAAGTGGTGTCGTTACGCCAGTTGTTATTTACTTTTCCGGATGTGTTAATTCGAGATATTGCTAGTAATCGGGTGGTGAAAGTTCGTACCGATACCAATCAAGAAGAAGTGGCGCAATTAATGAAGCGCTATGACTTGATTGCGGTTCCAGTGGTCGATCGAGAAGACCGTCTAGTAGGAATTATCACCGTTGATGACGTAGTGGATATCTTAGAAGAAGAAGCGACGGAAGATATTCAAAAATTAGCAGGGATCAGCGGTGATGAAGCTGCTTTGTCTCCTCCTGTGGTGACCATTCGCAAGCGCTTACCCTGGCTGGTCGGTAATATTGGGCTTTATGTGGGTGCAGCAAGCGCGATCGCACCTTTTCAAACAGTAATTTCTACCGTTCCAGTACTGGCTGTCATTATGCCAATTTTGTCTAACACCAGCGGTAATGTAGCTATTCAAGCCTTATCAGTCACAGTGCGAGGACTGGGTGTAGGCGAAGTCACGCCTATTGATACCCTCAAAATTCTTCGTAAAGAAATCCTCGCTGGTTTAGGTACGGCTTTTGCACTCGGCGTTTGCTTGGGTATTTTATCTTTAATTTGGTCTCCTGCTAACGATCGATGGGTTGCCATAGTTGCTTCCCTGGTAATGGTGGTTAACGTATTCGTAGCTGCTATTTTGGGAACTGTTTTACCAATGGGATTAAAACGGCTTAATCTCGACCCGGCTTTGATTAGCGGGCCATTACTTACCACTATGCTGGATGCGATCGGTTTCTTTACTTTCTTATCCTTGATTTCTGTTACTTTACAGTTCCTATAAATCAGCGATCGCCAAACACGGGGTGAAGCATTATTTTTTAATAACTTCATCCTTTTTCCTATTATTTATGGTAAGTTTACCACTTCGCTAATGGTTTTTAATAATTCTCTAGTTGTATAAGGCTTAGCTAATAATCCTTTCACTTTTTTCTCGCTAATCATCAATCCCATTTCGCTGGAAGTTAGCCCGCTCATTGCAATAATTTTAACAGCAGGATTAATTTCTTTTAATTTATTAATAGTGGTTAAACCATCCATGTTTGGCATCATCATATCCAGCAATACTAATGCTATTTCTTGATAATACTGCTGATAAATTTCCACTGCTTCCAAACCATCACTCGCCAGTATAGCATTGTAACCAGATGCCTCTAGACTTGTTTTGGTAATTTCCCGAATAGCTATTTCATCATCTATTATAAAAATTAGTTCTCCTTGTCCTTCTATTAGTTTGAGCTTCTCTACTTGTTCGGTTTCTATTTCTTCTTTGGCTGGCAAATATACTTGAAATCTCGTTCCTTTTCCTAATTCGCTATAAACATTAACAAAACCACCGTGGCTTTTGACAATCCCAATTACTGTAGATAAACCAAGACCCGTACCTTTACCTACTTCTTTAGTCGTAAAAAATGGTTCAAAAATTCGATCTACTATTTCCGGACTCATTCCTATTCCCGTATCGGAAACGCTAATCGCTATATAGTAACCAACTACAGCATCAATATTTATCTTGGCCAAATTTTCATCTATAAATACGTTCTCAGCCGTAATAGTCAAAATACCACCATCAGGCATGGCATCGCGAGCATTAATACAAAGATTCATTAAAACTTGATGTAGCTGGGTAGCATCTCCGGAAATAGCCCAAATATATTGAGGAATATCAGTAATTAATTTGATTGATTTGGGGAATGTTTGTCTGACAATATGGTTAATTTCTGAAATGAGGTGATTTAATTGTAAAAGGGTACGTTCGCCATCAATTCCTCTGGCAAATGAAAGTACTTGTTTTACTAAGTCAGCCCCCCGTTTAATGTTGCTTTCTAAAACTGGTAAAAGCCTTTGACAGCGATCGTCATTCAGTTGGATTTGTAGCAGTTGAATGGCCATCAACATGGGCGCTAGCACGTTATTCAAATCGTGGGCGATGCCACTGGCAAGAGTGCCTATGCTTTCCATCCTTTGGGCGCGGAGAAACTGGGCTTCTAGTAGTTTTTTTTCGGTGATATCGCTGTTAACTATTAAAACTGATTTCGGTTGATTTTCTTCATTTTTTACGAGCGTCCAGCGGCTTTGCACGATAATTTTTTTACCAGACTTAGTAAGCTGGTTTAATTCTCCTTGCCAAGCACCGCTTTCTGCCAAAGCCTTTTGGATTTTTATATATTGAAAGTTGATGTCTTGATATAATAAGATATCGGAAATGTCGGTGCCTAAAACTTCTGAAGCAGACCAACCGTAAAGACGTTCTGCACCTTTGTTCCAAAATAAAATTTTATGCTGCATATTTTGCACGAAAATAGCATCTGTAGCGATGTCTAACAACGCAGCTTGTTCGCGAATTTTTTGTTCGATTTGTTTGCGTTCCGTAATGTCTTGAAAGTAAACTGATAAGCTATTTTTGCCAGGATAAGCGTGGACGTAAAACCATGTATTCAGCGGCGGAAAAAATTCTTCAAATTCAACGCTGGTTTGTTCTAAAAATGCCTTGTGATACTCTCGGTAAAAGGTAGAATTAACGGCTTCAGGGAATTTATCCCAGATATTTTTTCCTAAAAGTTCTGCTTGGGTTTTCTGTAAAAGCTGCTCGGCTTGGCGGTTTAGGTAGGTAAAGCACCATTGATTATCTAAGGCAAAAAAAGCATCTGTAATACTTTCTAAAATGTTGGTTATGCGGTTGCGTGCTGATTGTTCTCTTTGCAAAAGTTCAATGCGCTCTTGTTCGGCTTGCTTGTCAAGGGTGATATCGCGAGCGATCGCGTAAATCAAACCTTCCTCTACCAAAGGAAAAGCTCTCCAAGCCAACCATTTGTAAGCGCCATCTTTACAACGGTAGCGATTTTCAAATTTGATCGTCGGCGTACCTTCAGCCAGTTTTTCTAGTTCTTTGATAGTGGACATTATATCTTCCGGATGAACAAAGTTGAAAAACGGCTGTGCTATTAGTTCCTGATGAGGATATCCGAGTATTTCTTCAAAAGCTGGATTCAAACGCTTAAAATAACCTTCTACATTGGCGATACACAACATATCGAGGGAAAGGGTAAAGAAGCGATCGCGTTCTTCTTCGATGGTTTTGCGATCGGTGATATCTCGCGTAAAGCATCGACTGTGAATAAATTCTCCGTTTTCCCAAAATACATTGGAGTCGATCAGTACGTGCTTGATCGAGCCATCTTTACACCGCAGCCTCGCCTCATAATTACGAATTGTCTCGTTTGCTGCTAACTTCTGTAAAATTTCATCTATTACTGTGCGATCGACATGAAATTTCGCAATATGTTGACCGATATACTCTTGGCGAGAGTAGCCGAGTAAATCTAATTCTGCTTGATTCGCCCATCTAATAATGCCATCTGGCCCTACCCAATGTAAACCAACCGTTCCATTTTCTAAAAAATCGGTGAGTAGTTTTTCTCTAACAGTTAGCTGCGCTTCTAACTGTTGGTATTCCAGCGCAGTACAAGCTAAGGTGGCTAATTTACGTCTTAATTGTAAATGAGTAACTACGTGACGGCTCAACACTATGAGTGATTCTACTTGCTCTTGGCTAATTTCTCGCGGTATTTGGTCAATTACACAAAGAGTTCCGATCGCTTCACCTTCTGGCGTAATTAGGGGTACGCCTGCATAAAATCGCATATAAGGATAAGAAGTCACCAACGAACTATTCCTGGTCGCGCGAGCGGCTAAGGTATCGGTAATAATTACTATTTCCTTTTTGGGGATGCAAATAGGACGTTCACCGCAATCTGAGGGCATTTTTCCTTTGTCTAAACCAATTTGAGCTTGAAACCACTGTCGGTTTTCATCTCTGAGATCGATCGCTGCTATGGGAGTATCGCAAACTTGCGCTGCTAAACGGATGAGATCGTCAAATACTTGTTCTGGATCTGTGTCAACACCCTGACACTGGCGGAGTAATTCTTGCCTTGCTAATTCGTTGCTAGGCGATGCAGCTTTCATCTTTGATGTCCTGTGGTTTAGAGATGGGATTTTCCTGTTAATTTTGTACAGTTTTGTTTTTCCTCTCAAAAATTTCGATCTTTTGCTCGGATATGTTTGATTTTTTTTGCTTAATAGCTAGCTAGCGTTATCCTCATTTTAAAGAGTATTTTGATGGCGATCGACATATATTATCTGATTAATTTTTCTCATTTTGATTAAAGTCATGGTAAATTTTCAATTGTTAAGCATATGTACTCAAATATTTTCATATATAGAGTTTTATTAAATAATTCTAGATTAAATAAAAATATTTGGTTGTGAAAAGATAAATATTTTATCAGTTAAGTAGGGAGCGGGTTCTAGAGTGAATGACTTAAAAGCCGATACTGAAGGCACTTTTTTCCTTTTGTTCTCCTTTAAGAGCGATCGCTTCTTTCTTTAATATGCCCTTTAAATGGGTAATATTAAAAGTTGGATATAAAAATAAAACTGATTGGTCACTATTACCGGGATGTCTACTACGACTTGGACGCGCCGCCACGTTATTTCGTTAGCTGATTTTCTTCCATCCGAGTACGATACAGTGCTGCAAACTGCCGCTAGTTTTCGGGAAGTATTGTCCCGACGGGTGAAAAAAGTACCGACCTTACAAGGACAGGTGGTAGCTACATTGTTTTTTGAACCATCTACCCGGACTCGCAATAGTTTTGAGCTTGCTGCAAAAAGGCTTTCAGCCGATACCCTCAGCTTTGCGCCAGGAAGCTCTTCTCTGACTAAAGGAGAGACTATCTTAGATACGGCGATTACGTATCTGGCGATGGGAACAAATATCATGGTGATTCGCCATAAGGAAGCGGGTGTACCGCAAGCGATCGCAACCGAAATGGATCGGCTACAATCCCAGGTCAGCGTCCTCAATGCGGGTGACGGTCAACACGAACATCCTTCCCAAGCATTGTTGGATTTGTTTACTATTTGTTCTCTGGACGACCCAGACCATCCCAGACTGGAACTTTTAAAAGGAAAAAAAATTGCTCTGATTGGCGATATCTTGCATTCGCGAGTAGCACGCTCTAATATCTGGAGTTTAACGGCTAGCGGGGCGGAATTGCATTTGGCTGGGCCACCCACTTTACTGCCGCAGCTATTTGCTGACTATGGTAAAGATAGACCGGGAAAACTATTTCTGCATTGGGATGTGGAACCTGCTTTGCGAGATGCTGACTACGTGATGACTCTCCGCCTGCAAAAGGAACGGATGACCCAGCATTTACTGCCTAGTTTGCGAGAATATCATCAACGATATGGGATTACGCGCGATCGCATTACTTTATGTAAACCAAATGTGAAAGTACTCCATCCAGGGCCAGTCAATCGCGGCGTGGAAATTAGCTCTGACTTGATGGATGACCCCCAGTTTAGCTTGATTTCTCAGCAGGTTACCAGTGGTGTTGCCGTGCGGATGGCACTGCTTTACTTGATTGGGGGAGGCAAGGTTTAGGGGCTAGGGAAAGGGAAAGGGAAGAGGGGAAGTTGACATTTTTGTTATTTCGATTATTCTAGAAATATGAGCAATAAAGATACGGCTCGATATGCAGACATCTTTGCTGCATTGGGATCCCAACCGCGTCTGGAAATCATGCGACTGCTGTTTGCTGCTTACCCAGAAGGAATGACCGTCAGCGAAATTCAGGCCAAATTGTCTATAGCAAACTCGACACTTTCACACCATTTAGAAAAACTGCGGATTGAAGGATTAGTTGATTCTCGCAAAGAGAAACAATTCTTTTGGTATTCAGCTAATCCCAAAACAGTAGAGGAATTGCTTTTTTTCCTCTATAACGGTTGTGCGATCGCCAATCCAGTTACACAATCAATTAAAAGCAAGATGACAGAGGAAAAATATATGTTTCAAAACTTTTTTGAATGGGTAATGGAAAAACTCTTTCCTGCTTCATCTGATAGCGATCGAGGAGTTCCCGCCAATTTCTTTCAAAGATGGACACAAAAAGCAATGACAGCAATTAGGCTGGCGGAAAGAGAATCACGGCGCTTGGGTCATCATTATATTGGTACGGAGCAAATTTTGCTGGGATTGCTGGGAGAAGGTAGCGGTATAGCATGGCAGTTTCTCAATTCGGCGGGGGTAAATTTTGAAAATACTCAAAAAGAAGTCGAAAAAATTATCGGTCGAGGTAGAGGTTTGACTCCCGCTCAAATTCCCTTTACTCCCAAAGGAAAGCACGTTTTAGAATTGGCGTTAGAAGAAGCGCAACAATTAGGTCATAATTATATCGCAACCGAACATTTGTTATTAGGTATTATCAGGGAAAAAGAAGGTTTGGCAGTGAGAGTATTACAAACTCTAGGAGTAGACTTGTCTAATTTGGAACAAAGATTAAGAACAGCTTTGAGTTAAGATCGAGTATCTCTGTTTAGTGCCAATTACACCTAATAGCTCAAGTTGATATATTTTGTTTGTTAAACTAGAGGATTTGAAAGTGATGAACAGCGCGATCGCACTTCCCTTAAATTTTACTCATCAAGCCCACCCAAAAGATAATTTTGCCATTACCTTTGCTCCTTTATCATTGGAGGAAGTTTATTCTCTAGCAGATGATGCGGGTAACGGTGCTGTAGTAATCATGAGCGGAATGGTGCGCGATCGCACTGATGGCAAACCCGTCGTTGCGTTAGAATATCAAGCTTACGAACCGATGGCTTTACAGGTATTTCAGCAAATTGCTGCTAGTATTCGCCAGCAGTGGCAAGATGTAAATAGCGTGGTAATTCACCATCGAGTAGGACGTTTGGAAATTGGCAAAATCAGCGTTTTGGTAGCGGTAGGTTGTCCTCACCGAGCAGAAGCATTTGAGGCGTGCCGATATGCGATCGATACCTTAAAACATAACGCGCCAATTTGGAAAAAGGAGTGGTATAGCGAGCTAGATGGTAAAATATCTAGCAGTTGGGTAAGTATCGGTGCTTGTGAACGATCGGAAATTTGCTGACCAAAACCTAATAAACCGGGTTTCTTCACGAAAAATATAGGTTTTCCAGTTTAGCTATTTGCCAGAAACTAAGGCGATATGCCAGGTACAAAATCTGAGCGAAGAAAAAATATAGGCTTTCAGGTAAGGACATTTTCCAAAAATTAAGGTGATGAACCTGGTGTCAGATGTGAGTAAATCTAGTTATTCGTTCTGAGAGGAAACCATGAATGAAAATTTAGCTATTATATTGGGGGAACTACAAGCACAAATATATTGGTTACACGATGCAGAAGAGTTTATAGAATTAGCAACCGCAGCCGCTAATATTTATCTAAAACTTGGCTATAGTCAGCAACAGTCGGCAACCGCAGGTAAATTGATCGGCGAAGCATATCAATTAGCTGATGATGCTAATTTAGCTTATAAGGCGGGCGATTTCGATCGAGAAATGCAGTTTTATTATAAAGTTAAAGATAAATTGGTTCAAGTAGAAAATACGCTCAATTATCAAAATAGTATAGCTATACATCAAATGCAATGGTGGCGCTACTTTCGACATAAACAGAAAGTGCAAATTATGCTACACTTGTTTTTACAAAATTTAAAAGCTATAGGATTTATTCGTTTTTTGACTGCGATTAAACTTACATATTTTCTGATGGAAATAGGCAGAGTTCACAAACAGCGCGATCTAGAAACAACTAAACACAATGCGATTAAATACTGGTCAGAACTACTGAAAACTAAACTCCAACAGTACCCTTATCTTGGTTAAATTTTTTTTATTGCAATTTGTAACTATTGCTTTATCCGAAAAGGGTAATCCTTTAGACTGATTTGCGATTGAAAATTTTTGGATAAGCAGACATATGGCAATAGGGAATTTACTTTGGCATGATTATTTAGTTGTCATCTCTTTTATCGGTTCTATTGCGGGAATTTTATTGCTCAATACTGGCAAGCAGACTCAAGCAAATCAACTGACAGAAACAGAGCAAATGTTGATGTTATTAAGTTTTACTTGTTGGACGGTTTACTGTTTTGCCGTCGGTACGCAAAAGCTGTTTTTGCCTAAATGCGAAATTTTCCTGACGAATTTGCAAATAACTGCGGCGATCGCATATTTCTTGACTTTTTGTTGCATTTTATCTTTGCCGTTACATCGATTTTCTGTAGGGCAAGTAGAAAAATGAGACGATCGCAAATCAAAAAGAATGGGGATTGATTTAAGCCAATTCCCAATTCTCTGTTCGCCATTCCCCATGATTAATTTTTAATCAGTTGCGCGATCGTATCTTCTAATTCATTTTGCGGACAGGTCGTAATAATAAAAACCTCTTGAAAGGTTTTGCCATGTCTGGCAATTAATTTAAAACCACCCCGAATCGGTACGGATACTTTTAATTGAAATTTAGGGGAGTGACCTTTTGCCCGTCCGATTACTGCGGGGGTAATCGTTTGAATACCGGGATATTTAGTTAATTTTTCCAGAAAATTAATTAAACCAGGGATGTGAGTAGAGTGGTTGAGGACTAACCTGCCACTGCCGGAGTTGCTCATGATTTATGCTGCTTCTAAGGGAGCCATAGTTAATCCGGCTCGACTCAATTGCTGGTGATAAAGTTCCGCCTGCTCTTGTGGCCCAACCCAAACAATGGCTTGTCCTTCATAGTGTACCTGATTGGTGAGTTCCCAAGCGCGATCGCTTGTCATAGCAGGAATATATTTGACTAAGCAATCGTGGACGTGCTGAAAAGTGTTGAAGTCATCATCCAACACGATTACTTTGTAATTGGGATAAGTTTTGCGGGTAACTTGACTCTTGCGTTCAGGAGCTACAATCGGTGCATTTGCCATTGCGTGAACAGCTGCTGAAACTAAAGTAGTCATAGGACAGTTAATTAATATTACAAAAAGCTATTTTAGCGTAATCGGATTGATGGGGATGGGGAGATGGGGATGGGGAGATGGGGGGCAGAGGAGCAGGGGGGGCAGAGGAGAAAATGGTTTATTTTATACTTCAGACTTCAGACTTCAGACTTCAGATTTCATCCTTTTCCCTAGCCCCTAGCCCCTAATATTACTGCCAATCTTGCCAATTTTGGTTAAAAATTGACGTATTGGGGAAAGCTACGGGGTTTTTGTTTTTCTCTAAGCGGCGTTGCAAAGCTTCTAATTGAGGTTCTTGGCGAGGAAGTTCATCAACTAATTGGTAAGGTAGAATGCCATTTTCCATTGCAAAAATGGCGGTAGTTCCTGCGGCTGCGCCTGCTGACCATTCAAAGGAGTGGACGCGATAAGCGGCGGCGGCGGTGTGACTGGTGGCAATACTTTTACCAGCAACTAGCATATTGTCGATTTTTTGCGGAATCATGGCGCGGAGGGGGATTTGGAAAGGATAAGCTGCGCCTTGTCCGCGTCTAGTACCTTCTCGTTCTTTATTACCGGGGGCTTCTGGTGGGCTTAAAGCCATGCAAGGATGGAAATCGATCGCGTAATGACCGATGCCAACCGTGTCGGGATAAATGCTAGAACGCGCTTGCGGTTTAGCTTCATCTGGGGAAATTTCGCCAATAATTACAGGAATGGCATACAAACCGGATAGTTCTGCCCATAAACGGCGATATTCGTCAGCAGATAGGTTATTGCGGTAAAAATCTTCCCGGAAATTGTTGCGAGAAATATCGATTTCCCAAACTGTAAAGCCATCTGAATAACCAAAGCTGGGGCGTCCGATAATGCGGCGTCCTTCCCGCATATATGGATATTTGGATAAACCATGCGCCGTTCCCATTGGAGAATCAAAACCGGAGAGGAAGATGTTATTGGGATACGGCTTTTTGACATTCTCACCTAGTTGAGAATCAGTGGTTCCTGCTACTAACCAATAAAAATAGCCTAGTGCATTTTCTTCACCCCGCCGCAGAGTTTCCGTCCGCAGTCCACCCATCCAGCCACCTGGTTGTAACTGACCCGATTCTTGCAATTGTTCGCGAGTATATATAAGGTTATCTTGAGCGGTTCCCGGACGGTAATCGTTACCCCAAGTCCAGTTTTGCATGGAAATATCCCCTACGTCGATCGGGTATTGCTTGGGATCTGCGGGTAGGGTTCGATCTGGGTGAGTGCTTTTAATGCGGCGATAAGTGAAAACGAGGGGAAAACTGGCTAATCTGGGTAATTCATAACTGTAATAAGGTGCGTATTGGGGATAAAATGACGGCATTGTATGAGTTTGGGGATCTTTTGTGGCTTGCATTGCAAAGGTGTAGGTGAAACCTTGCGTGCAGTAAGCATCGCCCTTTTCCGCAGAAGAGGAAGGTTCTAAGGGAGTACGAGGATCGATACCCAAACGATAGGGAACGTCAGCTAGTCCAATTAATTCGCCAGTTTCAGTAGCTTCAATTACGTACCAATCGGCTGGTCTTGGTTGTTGGGCAGATCTGCGGGGTTTTCTGGGTACGAAGCGGATAATGGTTTTGTCAAATCGAGCAGAATTTTCGTAACGGTAAGCGTCTTCGATTTTTTGTGATAAAGGTTCGGTGTTGAGGGGTGGTGTTCCTTTCGCCGGACGGTGTTGAATTGCTACAGCACTTTGTATTTGTTTCCCATCGGCGCTGATATCCAGTTCCTTAATGACTGTAGAGGGGAACCATTTCAGTTTGCCATTACCCCGATCCTCTGCATCTTTTAAGATATCAAACATGATTTTGTGGGCATCGCGGGGTAGGAAACAAGATTCGCTGACCCAACAAGCACCGGGGTTAAGTCTACCGTAGCGTTTTTCGATTTTTTGGCGAAGTTCGAGATAACCGCGTGGAAAGAATAATTGTCTGCGTTGGGTAACTCGTTCATCTAAGGCGGAAGTTCCTTGGGAGGAAATTTGTCCGCCTACCCAGTCGGTGATTTCCGTTAAGCAAACGGTTTTCCCTGCTAGTAAACCTTCATAAGCAGCAGCAGAACCCGATAATCCGCCACCTACTACTAAAATTTCGCATTCTTCCGTGCGATCGGGGTTTCTCGGTGGTGCAGCAACGGCCAGGGGAATAGCTGATTCCCATAAAATTAAGCTTAGTGGTAGGAAAAAGAGCGATCGCTTCATATACTTTCCAGTGGTAAAAACAGTTGTTTTGAGAAGGAGGGGCTAGGGGCTAGGGGCTAGGGAAGAGGGAAGAGGGAAACAAAAAATTTAATTTCCTAATACCTAATCGCTGCCTATTGTTGTTTAAATCATTCACAAACCTCTGTCTATAACCATCAACAGTGAAGTTTGACTGACACTGGTTATAAAAAGTTACCATTGACAAGCTTCCCGGAACAATCGCCAAGTTGGATGAGTTCTGCCATAAGTTAATTTGACACTTAGCCATTGAAAGTTTTCTATGCTGCCATTTTTACCAATTATTTCTTTACTGCAAGCAACTCCCGCACCAACACCTGCGCCACCACAAGAGATTTTGCGACAGCAAGAAGTGCGACCTTTACCGGGTCAGCTGAATAACATCCCTGTGTTTAATAGCAATAGTCCGGAATTAGTACTCAAAGAAGGTATTTTATTATCTACTTTTCCGCCGATAGGGAAACGATTTCCCACTGCCCATTTGAATTTTCCTTTCCGAGGACGGTTTGATTTATTTGCCCATCATGTTGCGAGGGGTGAATCTCCAGATAATTTACAGACGCTTTATTTGGGTGTAATTATTCATAATCCGACTCTAAAACCCGTGAAAGTGGAGATTTTGCAGGGTGCGAGTTACCTAAGTCAACCGGATGCGCCTTTTATCGATTTTCCGTCCGGTCGGGATAACTCAGATGGGACTGTCTATGCTGGGCCAGGGGATCGGGTGATGAGCGATCTTTTACGAGGAAAAGGGCAAGGGAATTTTCCGACTCAGCTAGTTATTGCGCCGGGACAAAGTGAAATGTTACTTAATTTGCCGATTCCGGTACGGACGCTGACGCCACCGTTAAATGGTCGTTCTACGTTGATGCAGTTGCAGAGTGATGGCACGGTTTATATGGCTAGTTTGGGAATGTTCGCCAGGATAAATGAGGATGGTAGCGAAAGGCCACCAAATTTGGCTGAATGGCAGAAATTGTTGACTGAGGGGGATGTATCAGGACCACGCGATCGCACTCCTACGCCGCCCGATCGCACTAGTGGAGGGATCATTTACGGTCGTGTATCGGGTGTTGCTAGAGGTAATGAGTGGCAAGCCCGATTAGTCGATCGCGCATCTGCCAACAATTTGACGATTCCCTCACCAGGTCAAGCTTTTTCCTATCCCTTAAGTACCATTCCCCGTGGCACGATGGGAACTGGACAAGTACAAAGCGCTACCATGTTGGTACGGTATCCGGATACGGCTTATCAAGCGCATGGTAATTATGGGATTCGCTACAATCTCTCGTTACCTCTCATTAATCCCACGAGGGAAACTCAAAATGTAGTGGTAGCAGTAGAAACGGCGGTTAAAGAAGATAAGTTGCAAGGTGGACTGCGTTTTCTGCCATCATCGGGACAACCAGTATTTTTCCGGGGGACTGTCCGCATTCGTTATGAGGACGATCGCAAATTGACCCAAACTCGCTACGTTCATCTATATCATCGACGCGGACAAGAAGGAGAACCTTTAGTTACTTTAAAGATGCCACCAGGCGATCGACGTTTGGTGCAAGTTGATTTTCTTTATCCGCCAGATGCTTCTCCGCCACAAGTTTTGACGGTGAAAACGATTAAATAGTAGGTAAATATGTTTTCAACTTTATGAAAGTCAGAAAAATTATTATTTACTCTATCCTTGGTTTTGGTTTAGCGATCGGAGGCTATTTTGCTTGGTTGATTTGGCAAGATTACCAAACTTTAAGGCAAGTGCAAATAGCTCAAAATAAGATGGTTGTTGCTCGTCAAAATGCTAAAGAGATGCCAAACGATCCGCAAGCTTTCCTCAACCTGGGTAATGCCAGCATGAAATTTTGGGAAAGTTCAGGCAAAGGCATTCGGATCGCGAACAATTTACAACAACAATCACTAGCATGGACGTGGCTATTATCCAAACCACAGGCTCTCAACGAAGCGGTTTTATCTTATCAAAAAGCGCTACAACTCGACCCCAAACTTATTGATGCCAAAGTAGGTTTGTGTAATTCTTTGGTAGAAAAAGGAGAAACAGCAAAGGCGATCGCACATTGTCGTGAAGTAATAAAACAGCAATCCAAGCAAACAAAAATTTATCTAAATTTGGGGTTTGCCCTAATTGACCAACAGCAATGGAATGAAGCAGAAGTAATTATTCGCAACGCCCTTGAATTAGAGCCGCAAAATGATGATGCTTACTATCTATTAGGTGACGTGCTGTTAGGAAAGGGAAAAATAAATGAAGCAATAGCAGCGTATCGCCAATCAATTGAGTTAGATCCAAAAGCCAACCTGACATACATAGGCTTAGGGGATGCTTTGGCAGCACAGCAAAAACCACAAGAAGCAATTGCTGCCTATCAAAAATCGATTCTGGCTGTGCCTAATTATGCTTTGCCTTACGAGCGTTTGGGGCAGATCCTAGCCGAGCAAAAACAATGGGATGAAGCGATCGCAGCTTATCGTAAAGCTATTGAATTATATCCCCCCAGCGCAAATAGTTACAAAGGATTGGGGCAGATTTTGGTTACTCAAAACAAACTAGATGAAGCGAGCGTTACTTACCAAAAAGGGATTGAAATGAATCCAAAAAATAGCGAGCTTCATTATCTATTAGGAATAGCCTTGATGGAGCAGAAAAAATTACCCCAAGCGCTCTCTTCTTTTAAGGAAGCCATCAAACTTGACCCCGCTCGTACAGATGCTCGTCAGAAATTACAACAGGTAGAGAAACAAATAAGAAATACTCAAAAGAAATCCCAAAGATAACCTTTGTTAACGTGATTACTCTGCTTCACCAATAATCGTAAAAGCCGCCCAATCTCTAGGATTCGGATGATCTTTCATGGTAGCCAACATTGCATTGCGTAAAGCTCTGGCTTTATCCGAATTTTGTTGTAAATTTCGATAAAATCCCGTCATTAAGGAAGCTGTGGGGGCATCGGGAACCGACCATAGAGAGACTATCACGCTGGGGACTCCGGATGCAATGATCGATCGCGATAATCCAATTACTCCATCACCAGTTAAGCGACCTCTACCAGTATCGCAAGCACTCAGAACAACTAATTCAGCATTTAACTTTAAATTCAAAATTTCCGATGCAGTTAGTAAACCGTTATCATTCTCAGATGGTGCGAGAGCAACTGCACCCGGTACGCCCAAACCTTGAAAATCATCTAATAACCCATGAGTTGCCAAATGAATTAATTTGGCTTGTGGCAACTGCTGCAAAATAGCTGCTTTAGTAGCATCTTTGCCTAACAATGGTTGAGTATTCAAAAGCGTCGCAATTTCTGTTGCCTCTCGTTCTGAACCTGGTAAACTGGGTAGTTGTTCCGGTGGTTGACCGATTTTGGGCATAGTAGGATTTCCTACTACCAAGGCAGTTCGCGTTTCTGCATTCAAATTGCGTATTTTCGCTCTTTGTTGGCGAGTTAAATCTAGTACTTGAATAGCTGGCGCAGTGAGAATAGTATGTTCTTCAATCAGATATTTACCAGCAGCATTTTGGAGCGCAGCAAAAGGAACTAAAAACAGTTCGTCTTGGGGAATAAAAATTATTCGTTCATCAGAATTTTTGGGTAATAAATCGGCAATTGGTTCGATTAATATTTGATGCAGTTTTTGCAACTCTGGTAGCTGTATACCTGATGGAGAATTTTGCCTATTTTCCTCTACTCTCGCTGTGACTGCAAGCCCACGACCCCTCACTCCCAGAGTATCACGGCTGCTAGCAACTAGTGCTGATAACTTTTTTAATCCTTCTGTGTTGCGAGTTAATGATTGCAAATTAACTTGGCGAAATGCTACTTCACCAGTTGGTTTGATTACCCAAATTAACAACGCCGATTCTCGTGTCTTGGGTTGTCCTTTGGCATTTAAATCATCATAGATAATGCTATACTCAACTAAGGTAGCATTCTGCTCTTTTGCTATTTGTTTTATTTGCTCAAGTGTGGGAGGAGCGATATTAAATTGGTTTGAGTTTGTCGCTAAACGATTTGCTAGTAATTCTACAAATGCTCTAGCGCGTCCCCGTTCGGCAATTTCCAAGGCAGAATCAGTTTTGTTTTGAGCAATTAAAGCTTTTTGCGCTAGGCGATAAGTAATTGATTGTTCTTCAAAAATCGAAATTTTGTTGATGTCGTTGTTACCCAAGCCAGCGCGAATGGACTCCCATATTTTAATACCGTCGAGGAAGGTTTTTTCTGCTGCTTTTAGATTGCCTGTGGCTAATTCTGTTCTGCCTAATTGATTGAGAATAATTGCTTCCGTGCGCTTTTCTCCCATTTGACGGACGATTGTCAAACTTTGTTGTAAATGTTCGGTGGCTTGCGGATATTGTTGCAAGTCATAATAAACTTGTCCCAATCTGGCGAGGGCGCTGGCTTCTTGAGAGCGGTTTTTGATTTGACGGGAAAGGGAGAGAGATTTTTGATAGAATTCGATCGCTTTTTGATTTTGATTTAAATCGAAATAAACGCCTCCGATGTTGTTGAGTACGGAAGCTTCTTTCTCTTTATTTCCTGCGTTTTGCAAAGTGGATAGTGCTTGATTGTAGGAATCTAGGGCTTTTTGATTTTCACCTAAATTTGAGTAAACGGTGGCGATGTTAGCTAGGGTGACGGCTGCTTTAGCGCGATCGCCTAATTGTTGTTCTACGTTCAGCGCTTGGTTATAATACTCAAGTGTTTTCTGTGGCTGGCCTAGAAAGAAGTAAACCGAACCGATATTGTTCAGCAAAGCAGCTTCATCAGTTAAGTCTTTTGCTTTTCGCACTCCTGGCAAAGCGCGATCGTAATATTCAAGTGCTTGTTGATACTCTCCTAAATCTGAATAAACTAAACCGATATCGCCTAAACTGGTTGCTAAGCTGCCAGGATCGCCCAAATCTTCTAAAATCGGTACTGCCTGATTATAAGATTGCAGTGCTTGTTGATACTCACCGCGTGCGTGGTAAAGCTTACCGATGTTGTTGAGGGTGATGGCTTGCCCTAAGCGATCGCCAATTTCTCGATAAACTGGTAATGCCTGATTGTAAAATTCTAGCGCTTGTTGGTATTGGCTTAGATCGGCATGAATTTTACCAATGGTAAATTTGACAGTACCTTCTATTTGGCGGTTTTCTAATTTACTCAGCAGTGATAGCACTTGATTGAAATAATCTAAAGCTTTTTGTTTTTCTCCTAAACTATCATAAGCAGAACCAATCCCTAGTAAAGCAAGAGCTTCAAATCGCGTAGAATCAGCATCGGTTGAATTTCGTAAAATTGAGAGAGCTTGTTCAAATTTGGCGATTGCTTTTGGCAGAGATTCTGAAGTTTTTTGGCCTAAAAATGCTTGTCCTTCTTGCAATATTTCTAAAATATTTTGCTGATTTTCTCTTGGTTGCTCAATTTGAATTTTTCCAATTGCTTGAGCTACTGCCAAACATTGTTGTTGATATTTAATTTTTCCATCATTGTCTAGAGCAGAACAAGCCCGATCGACATTTCGCAAACTCATTTCCTCTCCATAAAGACCTGACGTATTTCGCACTAACGTCAAACCTTGCTGATAATATTCGATCGCTTTATCGGCTTCTGCCAAACCAAGATAAACTCCACCTAACGCATTCAGAGAAAACCATTCTTTTTGTTTATCTTGAATTTTTCGCGCCAAAACCAAACTTTGTTCGTGATATTGAATTCCTTTAGTAATATCATTGATAGCCGCATAAATAGTTCCCAGTCCATTGAGCGATTGCCACTCCAACGCTTGATTTTTAATTGTCTGAGCCAGCGTCAAGGTTTGCTGATAAGAGTCAATTGCTTTGGTTTGATTTCCCATCCCTGAATAAGCCAATCCCAAACCGAATAAAGCGTTCCATTCACCTTCGCGATCGCCTATTTGTTGATAAATAGTTAAGGCTTGTTGAAAAGTTTCTAAAGCGGCTTGAAATTGGTTGGCATTAACCTGCTCGAAGCCTTGCTTCCAAAGCCTTTCTGCTTCCGCTTTTTGAGGATTTTCTGTTTGAGCTAATACTGGTGTGCCGAGCGAATTTAAGCCAAAGTTTTGAATCGGCGTTAACTGGTTACTTAGTATTAGTAAGTAACCAGTTAACGCTAGTAAATAATAATATTTTGGTTGAGCAAACATCTTTTTTGAATTTATTAACAAGATTTTATGGATGTTAAGGTAACGCCAATCATGAATCAGTAGACTTTTGAACCATAACCCTTTTAAATTGATGAGTTGGCTTATACTTAGGTACAATAAAACAATTATAAATTACTATTTTCAAATTAACAGAGATCTGGCACGAAGCTTTTGTAGAATAGACATTACCAACCATTAAGCTAGGATTTAAGGCAGGAAAACTTCCGTGGACATTGCCCAGCTATACAAAAGTTGTTTTGAGGAAACTTAATCAGTAATTAATAATTCATAATAATTGATTTTAAGGGTAGTGCAAGCTAGAAATATGAAAAACCGGATACGCAAAATTTGGCCAATTGGATTATTTACAGTTTTGACTATAGGCAGTAGTATCCAGCTTTTAGGATTATTGGCTCCAGGAAGCTTATCTCAAACAACTCTGGCTAACCCAACTGTCAATTCTGCCAGGATGCGAGATGTATTTTATACGAGTAATCGCTTTGGTTTTCGGTTAGTATGGCCAAGCGGTTATACGATCGTACCTGCTGAAAGGTTATCCGGTCAGCCTACCCCACTGGAAGTAGTAGAGATTTGGAATCAATCAGATTACCTCAATCCTAACGAGCTACCCGAAAAGCCGCCAATCATCAGCATCTCCATTTACGATAATCCCCAACAGTTGCCTTTAGCAAAATGGAAAGGCGAACTCAGCCGCAATGACGATCGGCCCCTCACGGTTGCCGGACAAAGAGCGATCGCATATACTTCCACAGGGCTCTACGAATCCGATAACGTATTATTCAGCAGTCCGGATGGTCGCCGGGTATTCCGAGTGCAAGTAGGCTACCTCAATAAAAGCGATCCCATTCGGCAAGCATTTCAAGAAGTAGTTAATAGCTTCACCTTCGACATCCTAAATCCGGCTGCGCCTGTTGCTCAGTGGCGCATTAACTACAATAACCTGCAAAACTTTTTGAATAAGCGTAATTGGCAGGCTGCTGATGTAGAAACCAGGGCAATTATTTTTAGGTTAGCTAATAATAAAGGCGATCTGCTATTTGATAGCAAAACTGTACTTAATCAGCTACCTTGCGAAGATTTGCGTACTATCGATCGCCTCTGGTCAACTGCTAGCCAAAGACGCTTTGGTTACAGCGCACAACAACGAATTTGGCAACAAATTAGCACGCGCACGAATAACTCGCAACAGCGAGCAGAACGATTCGGTCAAACAGTGGGATGGCGTAGAAATACTCCTCTACCAGAAAACAATCCTGTCGGTATGGAGTTATCAGGAACTCAGTGGCGATTAGATACCGAATTAAACTATACAGCTAATGCTCCTGTGGGTCATTTTCCTTGGGTGGGAGTTTCTTCTAGCCGTTTGAGTGACTACCTTAACGAGCGTTCCCTTGGATGTGGTAGTTGTACGATCGATGCGATAAATCTAGCATCAGATCGGTTTAGCAATTATTTGCCTGCTTTGTTTAACAGACTCAAAACCTGTCGCGTTTCTCAATCTTGATTTTTAATTTTTATTGCTGTCGTGAGAGGAACGGGGCAAGAACCTTTTCCTCTTTCTCCATTGCGTTAAAGTTTGTTAGGGTAAATCCCGATCGGATTTGCGATCGTGGTAGGTAGAGGAGATTGATTGAATAAGCAAAAAAATGGGTACATTAGTACTAAAAACATATTGATTATTTATAAAGATTGCGTAAAGCTAAGTATCCTACTGAAGCCAGAGAAAATTATAAGTTTAAATTATGCTTTGAGCGAGTTTTCCTATTGCTAGTTGGAGCGCTTTTTAAGGAATGTAAACTAAAATGCTGTCCAAGCAAACCTACTGGTTACTAAGTTTAAAAAACTTATTTAAAAAATCTTAATGTCTATAATATTTAATATAAATTAAAGTTGTAAAGATTTGAACAAGAACAACCTGATTGGATTTATCTAATTAAAATTACTTGTATTATCAAATCAGTATTTGTTCGCTTTACTATTGGCTCTTCAGGTGCAAATAGATGCTGTAAGCGCAGCGAATAGCTAGCAAAATTTAGTTTTGAGAAATATCTCTGGTGAAAAGAGACATCAAGAAAGCAAATTATTGGATGCGAAAACTGAACGAGCTAACTTATTAGCTCCTATTGGGTGCGGTTACCAACCTTCGTCAAAATTATCGATTAGTTGCCGATCGAAGTTTATCAAAAACCATGAAAACATTAATTAAACATTTTGGCACAGTTGTCTTTAGTGCGAGTTTAGCAAGTTGCTTAGCAATTCAAGCCAAAGCTGCTACTTTCCATGCAAGCATTGACAACTTTTCTCTACTAATGCCTCCCTCTATTACCAATAAGTTTGGATTTACTCTCAGTAAGGGAAACGAAAAAGGTTACCGTCGAGGTGCAGCGGTTTCCACAGGAAATGCTAAGGCGAATTTTAAACTATTCGATTTTCAACAATTCAGCCAACCTAGCGGTCTTCTCGACCCTTTTTCAGATCGTCAATTTGGTAGAAAAGGCACGGCAGGTTCTGTAGATGGCTTTGCTAACCCAGCAGGTAAAGCCTTTGCTAACACCCACGCCGTTCTTTACGGCAGGCTGGGAAATGGCACCGGGATGCCAGGTTTTCCACCTGCGGAAGATATCCCCTTAATGTTTGATTTGAGTTTCGATTACAAACTAGAAGCTACAGCTAATTTAGCTTTAGAAAATGCTTCCGCTGCATACGAAGTTACAGTAAATGGGCTAGGTAATGCTAACAAACAATGCAGTCCCCTTAGTTTAAAGATCTTTGCCAATGATGTTAAAGCAGGTCAGGTTAATTGCACTTTTTCAACCATACTGAAAGCAAATGAATTCCGTGATTTTAATATTCAACTTAAAGTCGCTGGTGCTGCTGAGGCAAAAGAAGTTCCGCCACCGCCACCGCCACCTCCCCCACCAATTCCCCCTGATATCAAAATCCCCGAACCATCTTCTACGCTGGGGTTCCTCGCCCTTGCTATGCTGGGTACTGGTTCGGCTTTAACGCGCAAACATCACAAGAGATCCTGATTAATCATCCCCATCCCCATCCCGGCTACCATCACCCCGGCTTCTCGAATATCTGCTAGTGTCTTTCAATGCAGGGAAGGCAGCCAACACTAACAGAGTAACGATGAAGCTGGGTATTTCGATCCACAATGGTAAGTTGTGGGATGGGTCTTGCTTTCTTTCCCACCAATACCCAAATACTATTAAGCTAGTTAGGGCGACAGTAGAAAATATGGTAGCTATTGTTTGCATCATTAATATTTTCCTATAACATCGCTTTGACGATGAAAAACAAATAGATTGCCAGTAGCGCCCCGACCAAATCTTAAGTCTTCATCCAAGTATGAAGTTGTCCACGCAGCTTCATTCCTCAAAAATTCCAGCACGGGTATTTTTAGTTCTGGTAAACTCCAATTAGTTTGATTAAACATATTCATTAATTGCGATGAAAAAGCATTAAAGCTAACTTTAGCTACCTGCTCATCCGTCCCCAATTGCCAAATTCCTTCTGCCTTTAATTGCCAAGTTCCCAACCAAGCTAATTCTATCAAAGCTCCGTTTTCTACAACAATTTCATTACTACTACCAGCCGTTAAATATTGCCATATTTGTTTGATTGTTATCCCTTCCCAGATGTTATTTATTCGGCGCGTAACGACAGTTCCTCTAGAAGCGTAAATCAATTGCCAATTACCCAACAAACAAGGAAGATTCTCTGTACTTAGAGGCTGCGGAATGGGATTGATAAGTTCTAGCTGTTGCACCAATTGGTTAATAGATTCGTTTTTAGATGGAAAAAGTGCTTGCTGCGGCGTGAAAGCTCGAATTTGCTTTAAAAGTTCTGTTTTTAAAGTGGTTTGTGCGGTGCGATCGATAACCATACTCGATAAATTTAAATGTGACAATTCAATAAAAAACTGATTGATTTTACAACCAGCTTCTTCGTTCTTAGTTTCACAGTTAAAAACTCCTCTCTAGACTAGGTGATTGAAAACGCAACTGCACTAACTCTGATCCGGCTACGTTTCGGAAACACCTATTAGGAATCCGAAACCGATTAGATCTCCACCCTGCCATTAGGGGCTGCCAGGTTTCCTGTACTATTAGTAGTATTAGCAAACCAAATTACGATCCGACCGCTGTTGCCAGCAAGATTACCACCAACGATATCGGTCAACTCTTGTTCTGATAATTCTTCCGATACAGTTTCGTCATTTGTTTCGTGGTGTTGTGGATGTTCTAGCATTGCTCTCCTCAGATAAGCTTTCTTAGCCAAAATAGTAATTAGATCTCTACAAAAATCAATGGAACATTACAAATATTTACTTATTCTCGCTACTTACTCGATGCAGGCATTTGGGTTAGTTAATAATTAGGTTTACGCTCTTGGAGTAGCCAGTAGATAAAAGCTATGGCGAATAACAAGTCACCACTACCGGGTAATGCCGTTATCAATGGCAAATCACCCACTAAATAAAATGCAAAGAATAGCACTGCGAATACCAATTTAGCGGCGGCTGCTACCGCAATAAAAAGAGGTTCGGATTTAGCAGTGAATGCTAGCCACAAATAACCAATACCAAATATCAAAATCCAAATTGATATAATCCACAGATATAATGGGTGGGTATTTTGAGGAAAACCCAGCATATCGTAACGATTGAAAATGGGTGGCGCAAATATAAAAGAACCACCCAAATTCATCATGGCAGTTGCCACCAGCACGTACCGAAACCATGTAGATATTGGAGTTGCCATTGACTTTAAAGCTAACGATCTTTTTTAATTCGATTTGCCATCGCTACCGAAATATTCTCGATAAGCACAAATTTTGTCTCCTCGCACGTCAAAGGAAGCTGCAACGCGATTTTTATAAGGTTCTCCTCGCATCAAACCTTCATCCCGAAACTCAAAAACTACAGTTGTTTCGTTACTGGTAATTCTGTCAATTGATGTCACGGTAATTCCACCGTCAAAGGTTTCCGAAACATACTGTAAAAATTCTTTCATACGTTCTTTACCGTGATTTAAGCCATGATACGGCCCCATTGGAAACCAAAATGTAAAATCATCCGTGAGCATATCTAAAAGAGGGTTCCAATCACCTGTAGCTAGTCCATCAGATAATTGGGAAAATGCTTTTTTAGCTACTTCTATGATGTTTGGCTGTGTTTTTGTCATGTTGAATATCTCCTCACTAGCCTTGTTATAATTATGGCAATAATTACAAATGAAGAAACCCTTTCTATTTTATGTTTTCATATTTTTATTATATTGTATGCCATAAAAACAATTTTATCGCATCCGTTCTTCTTGAATTAAAGTGCGTTGAAAAAGTTGATGATTTTTAAACCAATGCCAGGTACGAGAACGATAGTTATTGCAAGGGCTAATTTGGATCATTTCATACAAATACATATCTGGCATGGTTTTATAAGTAAAGTGCAAAATAATAGTTGTATTATCTACTTCCCAGGCTTGCCCTTCAATACGATCCGTGTCAAACCAGATTCTCTTATCACGGAAAGTAGCGGGGAATTTATGCTCTTCTCGTTTTCCATCAGACCATTCGTAACGATTAATTTGGTAATAGGAATATGACTCGTTTTCGGGAAATTGACAAGTTAAATGGGACTTGTGTTGATCGATAATATTTCCTTGGGGATCGACAACAGTATAGGTTCCCACCCAGTCACCTTCGTGTCGAACAAGTACGGGCATTTCTTCACGGATACCAGCCATAAAAAATCCTTTTTTTTAGTTTAATAAACAGTTATATCACTAGTAAAATTAAAAACTAGTGACGGGTGTATGAACGTTCAAATTTAGTTTTAACTTTTTCAGCTATAAATGCTATACCTACTGCCGAAAGAGAAGCTAAAACTGACATTTTACTGCTAAATTCATCTGTAACTATAGCTAAAGCTGCCATTGCGATCGCTACACCTATTGCGACCTGTTTTAGTTGAATCGTCGTTTGATAAGCTCTATTACAGGAAATACAGATCTCAGTGTGTCCGGAGAATCGATCTAAAGGTATTGGCTGATGGTTACAACCACCTTTATTGTCTGGCAGCCTCAATGTTTCATAACCTTGATAAAACGGTAGAGAAGACCCATATTTATCTAACCACTTACGGTATTCAATGGCTAACATATCAGAAGTTTTAAGCGGTAAATATATTTCTTTAAGGTTTTGTCCCAAATGCTCTACTTGCGCTTGCACTCCCCTAGATATATATATATCCTCCTCTATTACTCGGCTTCTATACCAATGAGAAAACCAGCGAGGTTGCAACTTGATTTTCCACCTTGAAAAGTTCCAATAAAATCTGGATAGAACACGGCATCGCCCTTTGCCTAAAGGAACAGAATAAAGAGCTAATCCAGAAGAAAAACCAGGTTTTGGTAAATCTGAAACTTGGTATAAAACTAAATTGGGAGCAATGAAATCGAGGTTTATCCAGTTTCCATGAGGCTTTTTCATCCCCCGATATCGACCTCGAATTCCTGCAATAGAAGTTTCTAGAATTTCCATTTCTAATGGTTGTGCATTTTGTCGATTGCCGTCAGAACCGTGATGACTGATGGGAACATGAGCGGGGTCAATCACATTTTCGATAAAGTAGGTTTGATCGTAAGGACGGTCATATATTAAATCTAGGCCAACAAACTCTGGTTTATCCAAATTCGGTATAGTTGGGATGAGTTTCTCATCCGCCTCTTCTGCTTCCCCAGCCCACATCCAAATCATGCCTTGCCGTTCGATTACTTTAAACGATTTTATACAGGCATTTTTAGGAATTGTGCCATTGCTTGGTAACTGAGGAATGTGCAAACATTCACCATCAATGCCAAATTGCCAACCGTGATATAAACACTCTAACTTGCCATCAAATATTTGTCCGTCGGAAAGTTTAGCAGCACGGTGCGGACAACGATCGACTACGCAACCAAACTCCCCATTTTGGTTTCTAAATAATACAAGTGGTTCATCGTATAGGGAAAAACTATAAGGGCGATCTTTTGGCATATCTTGCACAAAAGTAACCGGATACCAACAATTTCGCCAGTTAAAAGTTTGAGCGGGATCGGGTATTGCCACGGGAATTGTTTGTGGCGATCGCTTTTCTTCAACTAACGGCGGTTCTTGGGTAGAAGTCATCTTAATTGCTCTTTCTTAAATAAGTTTTTAACCCATCAATAATTTCCTGAGTTGATTCTAAACAGGAAGATCGTTTTTATCAAGTTTTAAACCACCAAGGATCGGAAATAGGTTGAGTTTTGATCAAAAATGCTTTTTTCCGCATAAAGCGTTTAATTGCAGCAGCACCCATGCGAGAACCTCCCAAACCAGAAAATTTAAATGAATTTTTCTCTCCTTCATGTACCAGCGCCGTTAATCCGGCATCATTGATACTAATTGCTCCAGCATCTAGATGTCGCGCTACTTCGATCGCTTCCTCTGAGGAACCAGCAAAAACAGCAGCGCTTAATCCATAAATAGTATCATTGGATAAATTAATTGCTTCTTCAATATGAGAAAATTGCATAACTGGCATGATGGGGCCAAAAGTTTCTTCGGTCATTATTTTCATGCCGTGATTGACTTGGGTTAGCACTGTGGGATGACACCACAAACCACCATTTAATTTTTCAACTACTCCCCCGCAGCGAACAACTGCTCCTTTTTCTAACGCATCTTGTAAATGTTCGGCAATAATATCTGCTTGTCTTTCGGCAATGATCGGGCCGATTTCTCCCTCTTCAATAGAAGGATATGCTAGCTTAACTTTTTGAGATTTTTCTACTAGCTTTTCTACAAATTCATCAAAAATAGATTCAGCTACATAAATGCGTTCGATTGATAAACATGATTGACCAGTATTCACAACTGAACCCCATAAAAGGGCGGAAGTTGCTAACTCTAAATCGGCAGATTCTAAAACAATCGCGGGGTCTTTGCCTCCCAATTCCAAAAAAGCGGGAATAAATCTTTTAGCGGCTGCTTCTCCTACTTTTCGCCCGGTGGCCACACTACCAGTAAAACATACCAAATCTACATATTCTATTAAGGTTGCACCCGTTTCTCCAGCACCTTCGATGTAGGTAAGTATATCTTTTAATAATGGAACATCAGCAATAGTTTCGAGTAATGGTTGAATGAAACGGGGTGCAATTTCGCTGGGCTTAACGATTACAGCACAACCTGCTAAGAGAGCGGGTATGGTATCAATTGTAGAAAGTAAAATGGGAAAATTCCACGGACTGATGACACCTACTAATTGGTAAGGAACTTGTTGACTTTGTAATTGAATGAAGGGAATAGCTGTTACTTTTTCTTCTTCGTTTAATAAGTCTGGGGATTGCCGACACCAACGGTCTATAGTAGAAATAAATGAATCGATTTCCAGAATGGATACTGATAATCTGCCCGTGTCGGCAACTAAATCTTTAGTTAGATGATCTTTCCGCGCTAAAATGGCTTGTTTCCACTGTTGTAAAGCGGCAATTCTCCGCTCTAAACCTGCTTTTTGCCAGTCAATTTGCGCTTGCCGCATTTTTTCACATTGGGCGGCGATTTGCTCTGATGATGGAGGGGTAATCCAGTAATCGATGTTGCCTGTTCTTGGATTGCGAACGCTGATTTTTTCGGTCATTTTTTAAATTATTCCTAAAGAAGCTAAACGTTCGATTGTTTTCTGTTGAGTTTGGATAAAGTGTTTTCGGTCTGCGGTTTCGTCTGCTAAAGTGTTAGCTGGATAGAAATGAAAATGGGAATAACTTTCAGCATATACTTCAAATCTTTGGCGAGATAACAGATTATTTAATCCGGGACGACGGCGATATCTTCGCAAAGCAGCCAGATCGATTTCAGCAAATGCAGCCATACTTTCTCCCGTTCCAGCTTCCGTTAAAATCAATCCCCGATAATCAATTATTTTAGAACCTCCATCGGTTGAAGATTGGGGAATAGCAATATTAGCAATCCCTGCTGTGTTGGCAGAAATTACATAAGCCATATTTTCAACTGCACGACAAATTTTGGCTGCTTCTTTGGGCGATCGCTCTTTATCGTATACTTCTGAGGTGGAGTGTAGGAAAATTTCCGCCCCCCGCATTGCCAAACAGCGTGCTACTTCAGGATATAAAATTTCTTCTGATGCGATCGCAGCTAAATTGCCTAGAGCAGTTTTGGCAACGGGAAAAACTCCTTCTAAACCATAGCACTCAAGGTACTTATCCCACACATCATGGGGAGTGGGAGCAAACATGGAATTCAAGCGGCGATAACGCAGTACGATCGAGCCAGATGGATCGATGACAAAACTAGTTTGGAAATATAAACCCGGAAAATTATGGTCGATTTCGTAAGCATTTCCAGATAAAAATATACCGTTGGTTTGAGCAATTTTACCGAGTGCTTCATATTCAGCACCAGCCATTTCCAAACAAGCTTTTTCTGCCCAAACATCCAACGATTCTCCCATTGGAAAGCCTGTGAGAAAATATTCAGGCAATAGGATTAGTTTGCAGTCAAATCCAATAAAGGCAATACTAGCCGCAATTTGTCGTTCTAAGCGATGAATGGATTCTTGTACGATTGCACGCGCTTCTTGACGATTAGTTGCTTGGTTAACTGCATGGCAGGTAACTTGGAGAGCCAAAGCTCTGAATGATTCTATACTATTAGTTTCGGCTTCCATGTTTCCCCCATCTAGTTGGAAATAATGTAACTTGCGAGGTATGCGATCGCCAAGCCAGATCGGTAAAATCTGCGTGTCATTCTCAAAACTCAGTAAAACCGTGGTAAATTCCCCTGATTTCCCAGCATCGAACATTGGTAAAGTACTACTGATTGGAGTTACTGGTGGAACAGGTGGAAATGCTGTCAAGGGATTTCTCGAACAGGGAGTCCCCAACCTGCGGGCGATTACCAGAAAAATTGACCTTAACCGTCCTTCTTTAGCCAAAATAAATGATGTGGGAGTTGAGCTTGTAGAAGCTAACTTAGATGATGAAAACTCCCTCACCGCAGCATTTTCAGGCATTTCTCACGTTTATTGTCATGGCACTTCTAAAGATGCTGCCAAACCAGATCCGCAAGAAATCGAGAGAGCAAAACTGTTAGCAAAAGTAGCTAAAAATGCAGGCATTGAGCATTTTGTTTATAATTCGGCTGGGGGGGCCGATCGCAATTCGGGAATCGGACATATCGAACAAAAATATCAGGTAGAACAGATTTTAAAACAAGCTAATTTACCAACAACTATGTTGCGAGCTTGTTTGTTTATGGAAGAATTTTGGAAAAAATATACTCGCCCATCCATTTTGAAAGGTAGTTTTACATTTTCTATTCCGCCAGATCGACCACTTCATTTAATTACAACTAAAGATATGGGTAGGGTGGCAGCTTATGTAATGAAATATCCATCTAAGTATATTGGCAAAGAAATTGAGCTAGCTGGCGATGTGCTAACTCCCAAACAAATGGCGGCAGAATTTTCTCAAGTGCAAGGTATATCAGTCAAGCATAAAGAAGCACCTGCTTGGATATTTTTGCTGTTTGGCAGAAAAGAATTATTTGATTTGATTCAATGGTATCGCAACAAAGGATATCAAGCAGATGTGAAGCAGTTGAGAGAAGAGTTTCCGGGAATTTTAACTACATTTAGTGATTTTTTGCAGGAAACTAATTGGGCGAATCTGGAACTTGATTACACTTCGCTATAATCTGGATTACCTAAATCAGAACTTACGCAAGAGTATAGAAACCCGGTTTCTTAAAGAAACCGGGTTTCTGCACACCTAATTTATTTGCTCAATTCTCAGAAATGCGATCGCCTCCCCAAAGCGATCGCACTAATTTTTCGGTCAATTCTTTGCCAAAAAACTGCACTGCCATTTGATTAGCCGGATCGCGTTCGACGATCGCGCGGCGCACCAATAAATCTCGTTCAGCTAAAGCAGCACGCCGATTTTCGGGTACTGGTTCGGCTTCTTCTACCCATGTTAACCAGCGATCGAGCATTTCATGAGCCACCGTGCGAACAAGATCGATCGTCTCATCTGCGATCGGACAGGTATAGCACAAACTGGTATGAGATTGAGATTGACGCATATATAAATTTTTACTAATAAAAGGAGTTAAACGTGGATCGGCTTGCAATTTCAAAAAAGTTTGGTTAGCTGGTTCGTAATAGCGATCGAGATATGCTAAGTCAGTCAAAAGATCGGTGCGAGGAACGTAATCCATATAAAAGAAAAGCGGTGGAAAAGTGCCAAAAGCATAAGCAAGGTGAGGAATGCGGATATGCGATCGCAACCAGATAGTCAAATGTATATTAGTAAAACCCGATGTAGAATTACGAAGCCACGAATGCACCAACCAATCAATTTCTGAACTTACAAAAGTATCGATCGAACCTTGCGATTCTCCATTAAAAGAAGCATAACTTTGCAAATCTTTAGTAGACGGATCTGGCTGTAACTGAAAACGAGCTTCTAACTTTTGACGCAACTCGTTACTAATTTCCCACAACTGCTCGAATGTAGCTGCATTATCTTGCTTGGGTAGTTGCTCAACCATTATTTGCGATCTCCTTGGTAGACAAATAATTGTATTCTGATAGAAGAAAGTTTTTTTACTCTCAATTTTGCATCATTTTTTCCTAAATATGTCTTCTAGCCAACAACTGCGACAATTGATCGATCGTCCTCAAATTCTCACCGTTCCTGGCGTTTACGACTGCTTGGGAGCCAAACTAGCAGAACAAATAGGTTTTGAAGTAGTCGCTACCAGTGGTTTTGGTATTGCCGCTTCCACCCTTGGTTTGCCAGATTATGGCTTTGTCACCGCTACGGAAATGCTCTACAGTGTAGGAAGAATTGCCCAGTCAATTAATATTCCCCTAATTGCAGATATGGATACTGGTTATGGTAACGCCTTAAACGTAATGCGAACCATCAAAGATGCCGTACAATTAGGAGTGGCAGGGGTACTTTTAGAAGACCAAGAATGGCCAAAAAAATGCGGTCATTTTGAGGGCAAACGAGTTATTCCCATGACAGAACAAATCGGGAAAATTAAAGCAGCAGTACAAGCGCGAGGTGATAGCGGTTTAGTAATTATTGCACGTACCGATGCCCGTGGGCCATTGGGTTTAGAAGAAGCATTTCGACGCGGCAAAGCTTATATCGAAGCTGGTGCAGATATGTTATTCGTAGAAGCACCACAATCAGTAGAGGAATTGCAAAGTATAGCCTCTACTTTCCCCAACGTGCCGTTAGTTGCCAATATCGTAGAAGGTGGCAAAACACCCGAACTTTCTGCCGCTCAATTACAACAAATGGGTTTTAAAATAGCTTTTTTTCCCGTCACGGGATTGTTGGCAGCAACTCACGCTATGACTGCTTGTTTGCGTCAATTGAAAACTGAAGGAACGACAGCTAATTTTTCTAATTTGGTTTCTTTCCCAGAATTCCAACAACTAATTGGTATTCCCAAATATCGTCAATTAGAACAGCAATTTGGAGCACCAGAGTAAAAATAGATTAATTTGAGAGTAACCTATCTATGGAAGTTCCAACTACTGCACTTACTACTCACCAATTGTTCATAAGCAGAAACCTACCGCGCTTTGCAGCAGATCGGCGATTTGTGGGTGTTGCAGCAGCAGGTTCTTGGGCAGAGAATTCGATGGACGAGTTCAGCGATCTCGATTTGATTATCGCCGTAGAACCTGAAAGCTTTGAACAGGTTATGTCCGAACGACATAGCATTGCTGCATCACTCGGAGAGTTATTGGCAGCCTTTACTGGTGAGCACGTTGGTGAGCCACGGGTGTTGATCTGCCTTTATGACTCACCGCTACTGCATATCGATCTCAAGTTTTTGTCTATTACTGATGTCGAAACGCGAGTAGATGAGCCAGTGGTTCTTTGGGAACGCGATAATCGACTATCACAGGCTTATGCTTCCAGCACTGGTGCGTATCCCTTACCAAATGAGCAGTGGATCGAGGATCGATTCTGGATCTGGATTCACTATGGAACTGGCAAAGTCGCGCGAGGCGAATTGTTCGAGGCTTTAGACTTCATTTCATATCTGCGTAGCACTGTTCTCGGTCCTCTAGGACTACTGAAAGCAGGATGCAAACCTTCCGGTGTTCGGCGGATCGAGCAACTTGCACCTGACTTAGCCAAAGTTCTTGAAAGCACTGTAGCTCTGCACGAACGGGAAAGCTGTTATCTCGCATTGGAACGCTGCATCGAAATTTATCGCTCGTTACGTTCAGCGACAGTTACCCAAAGTAAAGCTGCTGAGGAAGCTGCTGTTGAATATTTCAAGACTATGCGCGCACGTCAAGTATAAGGTTCTCAGCTACTACGATCGAATACACAAAATCCGCCCTCATAAGCCTAATATCGTGTTGCAAGGGATAGAAAGAAGCTGCTGGTGCTGAGTTAAAGGTTACTGCAACCGCTGACCGCAACCGTTATGCTGCTATTTAATCGGTGAAGGTAGCCTAAAAGTTATCTGTAAACATTTAAAGCCAAGCTATTAGGCTTTGTAGTGTATTGTAGTATAAACAATAAAGCTTACAGAGTTAACTGGAGTTCATGTGGGAATGCAAATTGAACCATACCACCCTCGCCACCTTGATGCTGTGATTCGTCTAGATAAGACCAATATAGGGGGTTGCATAATTTGTCTGCCGCTGCTGATTTTTGCCGTTAGACAGCGTGCCTGTTTACAAACATCTCTACCTTAACGAGAGTACATATTTTGTGTTGAACAGAAATGCTTTTGCGGTAGTTGATCAAGCTTTAAAGATTCTTGAATACATTAGGCGTTCACTTTTCACCGTGTCTAACCCTTCACAGCAGCGGACGGACGAAAGCGGCTTGTGGAGTCGTTGAGGTTACCTGCCACCGCTGCGTTTTGCCGCTAGACCGCTATGTGTGCGACATAAGCTACAGGTTGTAATCAAACAAAGGCTAATCATTGGAGTTTCTAATTGGAACTTCTAGAGATTGCAGGTACGACCAATGCCTGGAGAGTGAAGTGTGACTGCTAGATTCACAGTTTGAAATCTGATTTCGCGATCGCTCGATCATTCTGCGCTTCTCCCTCATCGCCGTAATTAATTCCCGTCCTTGGTCTGGGTACTTAGCAGATGGGAGAAAATGCCATTCAGGAACGATCGATGACAATAAAAACCGAAATTGTCACGGGAGTCATTTAGTACGACTAATGGCTCTTAATACTTCCCTCCCACTCTGGTTGTTGTTGTTTCGTTATCTCGATCGCCTACTACCAAATTCAGGTGATAATGAATAGTTAGGCTTTCTGAGGAGTTAGTAAATGATTAATGAAACGAAAGAATTTGATACTAGGCAATGGGTGAAAGTACGGAGTTCCTTAGATGGCAGTCAAACGTTTCTCGTTTGGACTGGTTCTATTTACTCTTTTGTACCGAATGAAAAGAAAAAGCGCTTATTTAATATTGTCGGAATGAGCGTTAGTAGATGTATTGAAAATGACGATCGTACTTGGGATTTTACATCTAGAGAATTAACTTATTATCTCGATCCCAACAGTAATGAAATATTGCATCAATGGGAAAACCCTTGGACGGGTGAAACAGTCACGGTTATTCATGTTGCTAATAATCCCGTTGAAGGTCATTTTAAAGGTAATTTTCCAGCGCAAGTGAACGGGGATATCACTACATTTGTGTTTGATTTATTCCCCACTTATCCAAACCCTCTAGCGGAAAATCCAAAATTTAGCGAATACAGTCCGCAACCAACTTATCAAGCCGCCGAATTATTTAAATTAACTGTTCCCACTGAAGATTTACTAAATCCAGAAGTTCTGACTGTTTCTAAAATGTTGATTAGTTGGGATAGAATTGGCCCTTGGCTGCCTTGGATGAAAATGGGCGATCGATCGGGTAATTTGATCTACAGTGCTAGCGGTCAAAAAGTGAAAAGTTTTAATGATTTACCCCAATTACTTCAAGATGAAATTAATACTCGCGTTCCTTTGTATAAGAATGCCGCTAAAGCTCCTTTAGACAGCGATATGACATCTTGGGTTTACTTTCAGAAATACTTTGATGCTTATCTGGCGGGAGAAAGATTTCCCATACCAGAATCAGAGGAATAAGCTAATTGTCATTAGTCATCAGTCATTGGTCATTTCTCGCTCCCAGATTCAACCTGGGAGCGAAGTTTTCGAGGCTCCGCCTCGCTGCTATGAAATCAACGTCCAGAAGTAACCATCGGGTGCGACGAATGAAAAGCTTTTTTCACCAAATTCGTTTAATTCGATCTCGGAAAATTTGGATACTGCACTTGCTTTGATTCGGTGAAAATATTCTTCTATTTCAGCCACTCGATAGGTATACAATGACATACCTAAGCAACCAGGTTGCGATTTTTCCAAAGAGTTTTCTAATTTGATATTTTCAGGAAATCGAATAATATAAAGTCTGCCGGAACGTGCTGCTTGTAAGTCAGTTTTTGAAGAACGAGGGTCGTCAAAAGCTGTTACTAAAAACCGTTCGTTAGGTTGCAAGTCGAAAATTTGTCGCGATGCTTCGGAAGATTCGTAAGTAGTTTCTACGTCATCCCTTGCTCGCAGCAAGCCTAATGTTTCTTCATAAAATCGGAGAGTTTCTTTGCTATCATCTTGAATCACCATACCCATGTGGGTAATTTGGCTGGTTTGGAAAGTAGCGTTTTGATTAATTTGACCGTAATCGGGCAGAGTATAATTAAAACGTTGAAAGAAAACCTGTCGGGTTAAGGGTTGCATCAGCATCATTTCTCGTACCCCAACAGGTGTGTCTAGGAACGGACGTACTTTTCTTTCTTTGTTGTAGATAATCTCCCAGTGAGGATAAGTATATTTAATTGGTAAGCCTGCTTTGATTGCTTCTTCTACATGATTGAGAATATTCAATATGTCGGCAGTTAATGTGGTCGTCCAACGGCTTCCTTTTACTTTCATTGATGACATTTGTAAGCCATCATTTACAGGGTTTTCCCAAACCATTAAACGCACCAAACCGTGGTCGGCATTTTGATGGGAAAAGCGAATGGATTTGAGGGAAGAATTCACTCCGTATAATTTGTTGGCATCTTCGGCGGTTAATTCACCAGTTTGAGCGATTTGATAGCCAAATTGCTGCCAATATTGAGTTAACTGTGTGGGGTCTTGGCAACCGATACATACTTCGTAGATTCCCTGGATTGAATGATAATTTTGCATCTTTATAACAAGCGGAAAAGAAATGGATAGCGGTAGGGGCGTTCTGGGTTGCTAAGTACTTTGACGATCGCGATAATTGGCAAAATTATGCTGGCCACAGCCAATAAAATCAAGAGTGGGATGCCAATAAAAAGAAAAGCTAATAATAAGAAAATTACTCCATAAATATATATATTTATGTGAAAATTGAGAGACTCTCTGGCATTATCTTTGACAACCGGATCGTCACTGATGAATAAAATGGCAATTGGTACGGCAACTGAAACGATGGTAGAACTAAAAAAGATTGCCCCGTGAGATAAAGCTGATAAGAGCTTTCTTTGCTCTGAGTTATTCATAATGCGGACTTTGGAGATAGTAAATGTTTGCGGTGATGTCTATCTTGATGATAATTCATTTGAGGAGCTAGTAAGATTATTTTCTTTTTACTTAATAATTGCTGCCGATCGCCTATCTCGATGTTATAAATGGCGATTGCGTTAACTGCGGAAAACTTGGTATAAAAAATTCAGGAAAACATATTACCGATCGAGCGCATCTGTTTATATTAAGGCTGAGTCAGAAAATGGAATTTAATGTTTTTATACATGGTTATCAAGTATGGCAAGTATTTTGCTAAAAATAATTACAAAATATTAATTGCAGGAACTATAATAATTAGTGAATAATATAAAGAACGCAATGAAAAAAAAGGTTAAATCAGCACTGTGGTTTAACCAAATAGCCGTTTGATTGGTGATTGGCTAATTTATTAATGAAAAACGAATTTAACATTTAGGAAGATGAGTGGAAATTATCATTTAGGTTTGGTTGCTCTTTCCTTTGCGATCGCAGTCATTGCTTCTTACACTGCCCTTGACTTAGCCGGAAGAGTTAAGACCAGTTCAGGGCGAGGACGCTTGCTTTGGCTGCTTGGTGGCGCGGTGGCAATGGGAACCGGCATTTGGTCGATGCACTTCGTAGCCATGCTTGCCTTTCAATTGCCGATTGCCGTTAATTATCATGTTCTAACGACTATACTTTCCCTAATTTACGCAATTATAGCTTCTGGTATTGCCTTATGGCTGCTGAGTCGTCCGGCTTCTGGCTTACCCCTTTTATTAAGCGGTGGTGTTTGTATGGGGATAGCGATCGCGTGGATGCACTACACGGGTATGGCAGCCATGCAGATGGAGGCGAAAATTCACTATGACATCAAGTTAGTCGCCTTGTCAGTCGCGATCGCGATCGCCGCTTCGTTAGCTGCACTTTGGTTAGCATTTCGGCTGCAAAATCAATCTTCCCAAAGAGCGATTTTTCAAAAAATTGCCAGTGCTTTTATCATGGGCATTGCGATTAGCGGGATGCACTACACGGGAATGTGGGCGACTTGCTTTACACCCGACTCCCATTTGCCCTTAGAAAATTTGCCAACCATCAGTCAGTTTTGGTTAGCGATCGGAATAGCAATTGCTACTTTATCTATTTTGAGTTTAGCTTTATTAGTCTCGTTATTCGAGCAGCGTTTAACCATTCAATTAGTACAAAAAGAAGCATTACAAGAAAGTGAAAAACGCTTTCGCACCCTGATTAAAGAAATGCAAGTTGGAGTATTATTGCTCAACGCCGAAGCAGAAATTCTCATTTGCAATCAAGCTGCTATTAAACTACTCAATCTTGGCAGAGAAGAAAAACCCCAGGTATTTGGAGACTGGATTTTACTGCGCGAAGACGGTACGCTTTTTCTGAAAAAAGACTTACCCGTACAACAAGCGATCGCGTTTCACCAAGCGATTTACAACGTGGTGATGGGAGTCGAAAATCCCCAAACAAAACAAGTACGCTGGCTATTAGTAAATGCCGATCCTCAGTTAGACAAAGATGGCAATGTAGAAAGAGTAGTTTGTACCTTCAGCGAAATAACCGCCCAAAAGAAAGCCGAAGCCGCACTTCGCAAAAGCGCAGAAAGAGAAAGAGCGATCGCCACAGTCATTCAACGAATGCGCCAAACTTTAGATTTAGATACCATTTTTTCTACAACTACCGAAGAATTGCGACAAGTTCTCCAGTGCGATCGGGCGATCATCTATCAATTTAACCCCGACTGGAGTGGAAAAATAGTTTCCGAATCAGTTGCATCAGATTGGATTCCTCTTTTGTCAAATTTACACCCAAACCTAATTAACAACGCAGCATTGGTTGCCGATCCGAACTGTGCCGTTAGAAACTTAGATAAACCCACCGTTTGCATCATCGACACCTATTTACAAAAAACCGAAGGTAGCATTTACAGCGAAGGAGCAAGCTACCTCTGCATT
Organism: Leptolyngbyaceae cyanobacterium; assembly: GCA_036703985.1. Lineage (GTDB taxonomy): Bacteria > Cyanobacteriota > Cyanobacteriia > Cyanobacteriales > Aerosakkonemataceae > DATNQN01. Next base: position 45,524 of record DATNQN010000020.1, on the reverse strand, counting down.
AGAGATATCGACCAAGCAAATTTATCAACTTGTTACGTCGAACTATTAAAACAAATTCAGGCCAAAGCCTATGTTATCGTGCCGATATTCTGCGGCAAAAAATTATGGGGATTGCTAGCCAGCTACCAAAATTCAGCCCCCCGCCAATGGCAAGAAACAGAAATTAAAATGATCACCCAAATCGGTATCCAACTGGGCGTTGCCGTTCAACAAGCAGAATTATTAGTTCGCACTCAACAGCAAGCAGATGAATTGCAAATAGCTAAAGAAGCTGCCGACTCAGCCAACCGTGCCAAAAGTGAATTTTTAGCAAATATGAGTCACGAATTGCGTACTCCCCTTAACGCTATTTTGGGATTTAGCCAACTAATGCAGCAAGAATCATCTTTATCCCAAAAATATCAAGAATATTTAAACCCGATCGTTCAGAGTGGCAAACATCTACTTAACTTAATTAACGACATTCTAGAAATGTCCAAAATAGAAGCAGGAAGAATTAGCTTGCAAGAAACTGAATTTGACCTTTATGATTTAATCGATAACCTAGAAAATTTATTGCTATTAAAAGCAGAATCTAAAGGCTTAAAGCTAAATTTTCAACGCAGTAGCGATGTACCTCAATACGTGAAAACTGACGAAAGTAAACTGCGCCAAGTATTGATTAACTTGGTTGGTAACGCTATTAAATTTACCGAATCAGGTAATGTGAAATTGACAGTAGAAGTGGGAAGTATAAAATCAGCTATAGCGAGCAGATCGGTATCATCTCATTTTGAGTCCTCAATTCCTTACCAGTACTTATTATTTGAAATTGAAGATACTGGCCCCGGTATTTCTCCCACCGATTTAAGCTCGATATTCGATCCTTTCGTTCAAACCAAAACAGGTTTACAAGCAAAAGAAGGAACTGGTTTAGGTTTAGCTATTAGTAAAAAGTTCGTTCAATTGATGGGAGGAGAGCTAATTGCCAAAAGCCATCTCGGAAAAGGTAGTTTGTTCAGTTTTGAAATTCCGATTGGTATTTGTAACAGTAATAGACCGGAAAAAAATCTAGACGATCGACAAAAAGTAATCGGGCTTGCTCCTAACCAATCTTCCTATCGGTTGCTAATTGCGGAGGATAATTTAACTAATCGGCTTTTACTTGTAAAACTCCTTAGCTCTCTAGGTTTTCAAGTAAAAGAAGCCAGCAATGGAAAAGAAGCTTTAAACTTATGGGAAATTTGGGAACCGCACTTGATTTTCATGGATATGCAAATGCCCGTTATGAATGGCTATGAAGCTACCCAGCAGATTAAATCTTCTCTCAAAGGTCAAGCAACAGTTATTATTGCTTTAACAGCTAGCGCTTTTGAAGAACAGCGAAAGATATTTTTATCGGCTGGCTGTGATGATTTCGTTCCCAAACCTTTTGAACAGAGAGAGTTATTAGCCAAAATCGGTCAACATTTGGGGGTAAATTATATATATGCAAATGATGAAGAAACCCAAGAAAAATTAACTTATCAAAAAGCAAAAGAATCTACATTTATTCCCAATTCCAGTAATTTGCAAGCAATGCCAAGTGAATGGATAGATAAAGTTGGTTATGCAGCCGCTCTTTGTAGCGATATTTTGCTAAATGAACTGATCGATCGCATACCTCCGGAAAATTCTTCTCTAGCTACTGCTTTGAGAAATTTAGCCGAAAATTACCAATTTGATAAAGTTATGGATTTAGTCCAATCATTAAAAAATGAGCAAGTACAAGAAACGGAATTGGTGAATTAAAAATTTAGGTGGGCTATAGGCTACTTAAACTCAGACTTTGCACTTAGCACAGAAACCCGGTTTCTTCAAGAAACCGGGTTTCTATCTCGTACTTTAGTAAAAAATTATTATTTAATTAATTTGGCTACAAACCATTACCAATTAAAATAAAAGAAGCCCAATAGTACGGATGACTTAAATTACTGGCTAGTATAGGTGGTAAACTATCGCGAGTACGTGGTTGCACTGCGATACCCCTTGACAGACCAAGTGCTGTATTATTATTAGTAATTAAAGCTAGTTGTGCTTGACGTAATGCTTCTGCTTTGGTAACATTTCCTTTTTGAAGTTCGCCATAAAACCGCTCCATCAGCACTTGCGTACCGCCATCAGAAACCTGCCAGAGAGAAGCAATAGCAGCTTTTGCACCTGCTTCTTGAAATAGGTAACCAAAACCGAGGATTTCTTCTCCGTTACCTAATTTTCCACCCAAACCTGTTTCGCAGGCACTCAATACTACTAAATCAACATTCGTCATGCTCCAGTTTTCTACGTCGCGCAAAGTTACGCGATCGCCATTTCCAAATAGTATAAAAGAATCTTCTGGCTGACCGATTACAAATGCGGCATGAGTTGCCATATGAACGATATTGTAATCATTTAAGCGAGGAATTGTGGCATCGCGGCTGAAGTTTCGATCGAGCAATTTTAGAGAATTGGGAATCGCGGTAACTATATTTTCCACTTCCCGAGCAGCAAAGGGTAAACCACTAAAAGAAAAATTGCGATCGCCAATCTGAAAACTGTAATTTCCCGAAGTAAATCCAGCCGCTAAAACATGAGGTTTGCTTTCCGGTTTAGTATTAAAATCTGTTAGGCTATCAGCCGTAATATAATTGATGCGAAATCGCTCCACCAACCATTTTTTGCCATCGTGCAAAGCTGCCAAAGGAACGTAGCGCAATTGTCCGTCAGGAGCGTAAATAATCGTTTTTGCTTCCACTTGAATTAAATCTTTTTCTAATGGTTTAATCAACCAATCATATAGCTTTTGGCCGGGAATTATCGGATTACTATGAGGATTTTGCAAAGTAGCGCGAAGTTCCACAATAGCCCGGTTAAGTTCTTCTCTTTTGAGAGTAACAGTGCGATGAATTGGTGGCGAATAAGGAGTAGTTAAAATTAGTTCTAAGCGATCTTCTAGAATTAAAGGATAAAGTAAGACCGCACCTTGTTCCAACCTCTGCAAATTATCTTGCATATTTTTCAGGTGACGCAAACTGAGAGTTTGTTCTCTCACGGTTGGACTTTGGGCGGCGATCATTGCTTCTACTTCGGGACTGCGGATAAATGCGTTAAACTCAGATGCGATCGCTTCCTGCGCTTTCACTAATTCCGGGATGCGTTCCACTTGTGCGGGCGTGCGGTTTGCTTCTGGTATTTTTCGCAGTTGTGCGAGTTCTTTACCTAGTTGAATAGCTTTATCTTGGAGGGTGGCGTAATCTGCGGCGACTTTTTGTTCTGCGGGTATTAATTCTACACCCTGAGACGTTACTTCGTTCCCCCGCACGTTATGAAGGTAATCATCGATTTCTTGCACTTTCAGCAAATCGATTACTTGTTGAGCTTCTAAAACTCGGTTTTGTTTAAGTAATAAGTCAGCTAAAGAACGATAGGTATCGGCAACAGTTTTTGTATAAGATTCCTGCTGTTCGCGAGAGAGTTTATGTAAATCTTTCCGAATTACTTCCGTGACATTAACTGATTGTTTATAAAAAATAATTGCTAATTCTGGCTGTCCTTGTTTTTCCAATACAGAACCCAGATTGCTAAGGGTAATTCTCTCCGAGCCTCGATTGCCAATTTGTTTAATAATTAATAATGCTTTTTGATAAGCTTCTAAAGCCAATTCATACTTACCTATGCTTCGATAAACCGTACCGATGCTATCGAGAGTATAGCTAATACCTGGGCGGTTATTGATCTCTTGCAAAATTGCGAGAGCTTGCTGAAGTGAATTGAGGGCTTGGGAATGCTGACCGAGTTTATCGTAAACTGCTCCAAGGTTATTAAGCGTCGTGCCTTCACCTAATTTATCAGCAATTTTTTTCCTAATAGCTAGAGATTGTTGATAATATTCGAGCGCTTTGAGGTATTCGCTTTGTTCTTCGTAAAGTAAGCCAATATTATGAAGTATATTACCCAAATTTGCGCGATCGTTAGTAGAATTTACAATTGCCAAAGCTTGTTGGTAAAACTCCAAAGATTCGGAATACTGCCCTAACTGGCGATAAAGTTCAGCCAAATTATTTAGGGTACGAGCCTCGCTAACACGGTTACCAACCTCTTTATGAATAGCTAGTGCTTGCTGATAAAATGTGAGAGCTTGAGGATATTCTCCCAATTCGTGATAAGCTAACCCAATATTATTGAAAGTAGCTGCCTCGCCTCCCCGATTATTCCCGTTTTTTTGAATTTCTAACGCTTGCTGATAAAACTTCAACGCCTCGCGGTAATATCCAAATTCGCGATAAATTAAGCCAATATTATTAAGAGTAATTCCCTCACCTACCTTGTCATTTAATTTTCTGTGTAGCGCTAAAAATTTACGGCAAGCTTCCAGCTTTTGTTGAGGATTTTCTACTACCTCTTGGCATGATATTTCAATTGAAAGTACGTTGCCAGATGTATTATTTCTAATAGAAGGAAGTGGTAAAATACTTGGGCTTAAATTAATTGGAGAGAGGGAAGGCGCTGAGAGTTCAATTGGAGAAAGAGCAGGTGATGGAGAAGTATTAATTGGCGAAAGAAGGGGAGTCGAAATAGGGGGAGGGGCTGGATCGGGTAAGGTTAACGGTGTTTGCGCCCCAGCCATTCTGTTTACTGGGTTGATTTCCCTCGGTGCTATAAAAGAAACCAGGGACAATAGCACTGTTGCACTTACTAAACTAAGAAACTTATGACGGCTTTGCATAGTAGGACTCCTCTATTAGTAGGTTATACCATTTCTCTTGCTTGCCGTGACTAATTTTTATGTTTGTAGTAAGGACTTTAGTCCTTATATTGTAACTGTGAGAGGACTAAAGTCCTCACTACAAACAAAGTTTAAGAATGGTAATCAAGCTTTTCAAAATCCATTACCAATCAAAATAAACGGTGCCCAATAGTAAGGATGACTGAGCTTATTAGTGATATTTGGTGGTAAACTGCTGCGAGTGCGTGCTTGTACGGCAATTCCTCGCTGTTCTCCTAATGCTTTAAAATCGCCAGTAATTAAGGCAATTTGTGCTTGGCGTAGCGCTTCTGCTTTGGTGATATTGCTTTTCTGAAGAGCAGTATAAAAAGCATCCATTAATGCTTGAGTACCGCCGTCAGAAACAGACCATAAAGAAGCAATCGCAGCCCTTGCGCCAGTTAACTGCATTTGATAACCAAATCCTAATATCTCTTCTCCATTTCCTAATTGTCCGCCTACTCCAGTTTCACAGGCACTTAATACGATTAATTCTACATCTGGTAGCGACCAATTTTCCACATCTTTGAGGCTCACTCTACTCCCATCACCAAACAGAATAAAAGAATCTTCTGGTTTTCCTATGATGAAGGCAGCATGAGTAGCAAAATGAATGATGTTGTAATCATTTAATTGGGGAATAATTGTTTGAGGCGTAAAAGCATTATTTAATAATTTAGTGGTGCTGGGAACGGTAGCGGCAAGATTTTCTACTTCCCGCCCAGCAAACGGTAATCCAGCGAAGGTTAATTTGCGATCGGCAATTTCTACAGTATATGTACCTTGAGTAAAAGCAGCCGCTAAAATACGGGGTACTGATGATGGTTTAGAATTAAAATCAGTTAGGCTAGCAGAGGTAATATTGTTGATGCGAAAGCGCTCTACTAACCATTGTTTTCCATCAAAAAGTGCGGCTATAGGAATATAACGGAGTTGTCCGTCAGGTGCATAAATTATGGTTTGAGCTTCTGCTTGTTTGAGGTCATCTTCTATTGGTTTGATTAGTAATTCATAAAGCTTATTTGCGGAATTAGTGATATCGCTAATGGGGTCTTGTAAAGCTGTTCTATATTCTAAAATCAGCCGATTGATATCTTGACGTTTGACATTTACTGTGCGTCGAATCGGTGGCGAATAACTGGTTACTATTATTAGTTCTAATCGGTCTTCTAGAATTAAAGGGTAGAGCAATACTGCATTTTGTTGTAGTTGCTTTAATTGGGCTTGCAATTTATTGAGGCTTTGCAGATTGAGGCTTTCACCGCTAGTAGTTTGGCTGAGTTGTTGGGTGAGTTCTCGGATTGTTGGGGTATTGATAAAGTTATTGAATTCTGCTCTAATTTGTTGCTGATTTTTGACTAATTCGGCAATCCGTTTTTGCTGTTCTGGGGTGCGATTTGGGGAGGAAATTTTTTGGAGTTGAGCAAGTTCTTTACCAAGTGCGATCGCTTTGTTTTGAATAGCACTATAATTTGCTTGAATTTTCTCCTCTTGAGCTAACAAATCCACGCCTTGCGAAGTAACTTCATTACCCCGAACGTTATGGAGATAGTCATCAAGTTCTTGAATTTTTAACAAATCTAAAACTTGTTGGGCTTCTAATACTCGGTTCTGCTTTAATAATAAATCGGCTAGAGAACGATAGGTATCAGCAACGGTGGCGGTATATGATTGCTGTTGTTCTTTGCTGAGAGTAACTAAATCTTTCCGAATAGCTTCTGTAACGTTGACGGATTGTTTGTAGAAATATATCGCTATTTGCGGTTGATTTTGTAACTCTAGAAGTTTAGCGATGTTACTGAGGGTAAGTCTTTCTCCTGGACGATCGCCTACTTCTTTTTGAATAGCTAATGCTTGCTGATAAGCATCCAGTGCTGGCTGATTTTGTCCGACAGTTTTATAAACATTTGCCATGTTATTAAGGGTAGCTCCTTCGCCAGCCCGATCGCCTATGCTTTGGCGAATACCTAAAGCTTGTTGAAAGAAATCTAGCGCCTTGGGATACTGATTTAGCTTGTCATAAATTACCCCTATATTGTGAAGGGTGCTTGATTCACCAGCCCGATCGCTGATGCTTTTACGAATACCTAAAGCTTGTTGATAAAATTCTAATGCTTGCTCGGATCGACCAAGGCGATCGTAACTTAATCCGATATTATTTAAGGTAGCAGCTTCTACAAACTTATCGCCTATTTTTTGGATAATTGCTAAGGATTGGTTATAGAATTGCAGTGCTTGAAAATATTCACCTAAACTGTAATAAATTCCCCCAATATTACTGAGGATATTTCCGGCGTCGGCAACTTTATCAATTGTTTGGGCGATCGAGAGGGCTTGTTGATAGTATTCAAGTGCTTTTGAATATTGACCGATATTATCGTAAGCGATTCCGATGTTGCTAAGAGTACCTAATTCACCAGATCGATCGCCTATATTCCTGCGAACTGCTAAAGCTTGCTGATAAAACTCTAACGCTTGGGGATACTGACCTAAATTATAGTAAACAAAACCGATTCCGTTGAGCGATCGCCCTTCATTAATGCGATCGCCTTTTGCTTTCGCCATTTCCAACGCTTGTTGATAGAATTGTCGCGCTTGCGGATATTGGCTTAATCTGCGATGAACAGTTCCGATATTGAATAAGGTGCGCCCTTCACCAATGCGATCGCCTACTTCTCTGCGAATCGTCAAAGCTTGCTGTAAAATTTCCAATGCTTTGGCATATTCGCTGATATCTTTATAAAGTATTCCCAAATTATTGAGTGTTTCTGCAACTGCTTTTTTGTCACCTAATTCCCTGCGGATAGTTAAAGCTTGTTGCAAAACTTCCATCGCTTTATCAGATTGACCGAATTCGTTATAAACTTCTCCGATCTGATTAAGGGCTAAAGCAATACCAGCTTTATCATCTATTTCTATATATATATTGCGAACTCGTTCAAAAGTTTGCAGTGCTTCTCGAAATTGACTGCGATAAAATTGCTCGATTCCAATTTCAAATAGCCTTGTTGCTTCTGCCTTTTTATCTTGTGAGAAAAACTTTACCCTTTCTGTAGCTTGTGCCAATGCTTGATCGCTTGATATTAGCAGAAAAATTACCCCTATTTGTAGCGTAAAATTAAGCAACAAAATAAGGGTTATATTAGCAAAAATAGGATATTTAAAACGAAAATACATCGAGGCTTTCCTCTATATTTCACCTTCACCGATGCTAATTTAGCGCCACTTTGCTACCGGGTACCCGCGCCTCTCGTGCTAGGAATGCGATCGGGAGGAGTGAAATGTCTGTTTCCCTCTTCAATCGGTGCGGTTACCTGTTGCGAATTATTGGGAACGATCGCGTTACTAGAAGGAACACCCACTGCATTAGTTAAATTAACCTGCTTGAGATCCACTCCAGTCAGTTTAGCATTTGTCAAATCTGCACCAGACAAATTAGCATTATTCAGATTAGCACCCGTCAAATCCGCGCCACTGAGATTAGCACCGCTCAAATCCGCACTACTGAGATTAGCACCTTTTAAATCAGCGTTGCTCAAGTCACATTTTTGGCAATTATTGGTACTAAATAATAGTTGGAGGTGTTCTAGATTGAGCGCAAAAGCTGGTAGATTTGTTAAACACACTGGTGTCAAAATAGCCGTAGCAACTAGGATTTTATGTTTCATTTGGGTTTTCATCTTTAGCAGTTTATCTAAGAGAAAGCAAGGTTAATTTTATTATTCCCAAATTTCAGAGCGATCGCATCATGTTTAAACAACGCATTGCCGATTTCTAGAGTTTCTTTGCTGCATTACCTGCCGATATAATTGATTTGCTAAATTATTCTGACCCATTCTTTGATAAATTCCCACCATTCTCAGCCTCATCTCATCTTCACCTCGGCAATTTTGCTGCCTTTTGTAAATTTCCAAAGCTTCTTGATACGAACCTAAAGCTTGAGAAGTTATACCTAATTGAAGATAAGTATTGCCCATATCAATTAAGGTATTAGTTTCTTGTTGGGTATTGCCCTTTTGTCTGTAACTTGCTAAGGCTCTCTGATAAGTTTGAATTGCTGGTATTCTCTGTCTTGATAAAACATAAAGTTCCGCGATTTTACCCAGAACATCAGGATTTTGAAAAATGGCAAATGCTTGGTGATAAGATGCTAGCGATCGCTCGACATTACCTAAGTTACGATAAACAAATCCCAAGTTAGCTAATGCGGTTTCTTGACGTTCGCGATCGCCATTTTCTCGACTAGCAGCTAATCCACGTTGAAATAAATCTAAAGCTGCTCCCAATTGCCCTGTATTTGTTAGTTCGACACCCCTTTCTAATAATTCATCAATCAATGAATCTGGTGTAATTACCCTTGCTTGCGCTTGGGCAGAAGGTATAAATTCATTAGATAAATGTGGTAAAAAATAACTGGCAAAAATTAGAAATAAAGTAGCGATCGAACAATTCAAACAACGCAGACTAAATGACATAATAATAGTTAGCCCCTCACTAAAGATTTGGTATATTAGCCTGATAGTTTCCCGCCGGAAAATTAGGATTAGGTGATGCACAAGCTACATACAAATTATTCACTGAAATGATGACAATTGGACTGTTACTACAAGAAACGGGAGACAAACCTTGAGTGGTAAACAGATTGGAAATTTTATCTCTCACTGGTAAAGGAACGAGTTGATTGCGGTTTTGGGAAACTACCACCCAAGGAAGGCGAAGCGGATCGATCGCATTTTGCTCGGTCAGCAGATTTCTTTGAGGAACGCCACTATCTGAAGGAGGAATGTTTTGTGCAATAGCTGGTGAACTTTTGAGATTCGATGCTACTTGCACTGGAGACACCAGGGAAAACAGTAAAGTTGCACTGACAAGGCTAAAATACTTGAAACGATGGTACATAGCAAAAAACTCATACTTAACCGAATAGAGCAATTTCATTGCTATACTAACCAAGCAACAGCTTAATTTATTACTTTTTCCATAAAATGTAACTTTAATTGCTAATTTTGACAAGTAGTTGCAATCTTAAGTTTGTAGTAAAGACTTTAGTCCTTATATTAAAGCGGTAAGAGGACTCCCATTCCCCACTACAAACTGGTTAATTAAGCGTTTTGCAACAAGAAATTTGCCAAGATTTCTCGATTACTTTCAATGTAATTTTTAGTCAAATCGATCAATCTATTGATATGCTGAATACTGGCATCATCCATCATACTATTTGTGATATTAGGTTGCAGCCGTAGATAAGGTAAATTTCCTTCATTTTCCGTATCTGGAGAATTAATTACTTGTCGAGTAATGTAATCGTTCACATCAGCAGAAGCATCAAATAACACTTCAATCAATCTTCCTGCCCATATCCATTGTCCCACTCCCCAACCATGTACTTTTTCAAAAGGAATTGAACTAGTTGTATTTCCACTCCCAATCGAAAGCACCGAAATCTCTCGAATCGAATAATTCAATCGAAGCGCCTCCGCCACCGCACAAGCAGTAGGATTATTAGCACCAACACCACCATCGATCAGAGAATAATCTTTATCAGGTGTTTTCAGTAAATAAGCAGGAAAATAAGTAGGTGCAGAAGCAGAACAGGTACAAATTTCCCAGAGATTGGCATTCGCCCAAGGTTTGTATTTCTGCCAGCTTTTAAACACGATCGTTTCTCGATCTAAAGTATCGTAAGATGTAATTAATAGCCTTGGCGATGTATCGAGATCGGATAATTTGGCATTACCAAACTGTTCTTGAAGGGCTTTAATTAATCCTTGGTTGGAAAATTTAGGGGCTGAAACACCATATTTTAAAACCAAACCAATTCGCTTTACCGACCAGCGACTAGTATAGGGGAAAATAATCTGCCCTTTTTGGCGAAAAAGTTCGAGAATTTCCTCACTTTTCAGCCCAAGTGCAATTCCCGTCCCTACGATCGATCCGGTGGAAGTACCTGCAATTAAATCAAAATATTTATTCAAAGGTTGATTAATTAATTTTTCCACCTCTGACAAAATAACTGCTTCGATAATCCCTCGAATTCCACCACCATCCAAACTTAATATGCGAAATGCCACTGTTTTATCCCCAAAATGACTACTATTTAGCCCTCGTGATGTCGATGGTAATTTTACCCCCAAAATCGGGGATAGGGGCTGAGGGCTTTGTCACCTTAACTCGCACCTGGGTAACTTTTTCATCATCCAGGATACTGGATGCAATCACCTCAGCCAATCTTTCCACCAACGCAAATTTAGATGAACTAACTATCTGCTTAACTGTTTCAATGGTGCTGCGGTAATCCAGGGTATTTTCGATATTGTCGCTGTTACCGGCTGTAGATAAATCCAGCCATAACGTAACATCCACCTCAAACCATTGTCCGAGTACTTGTTCTTCAGGTAAGTAGCCAGTGTAACCGTAACAGCGAATACCAGTAACGTGAATGGAGTCCATATTTGGGAGTAGAGAATTGGGAATGAGTTGAAAAAGAATTCAGAATTCAGGAGTCAGAATTCAGAATTAATCCTTGAAAGTCAAATACCAAATACTGATTGAAAACCACTCAATCAAAGATTTGGCGATCTTAAACCCATCATTTATTCGCCAGTAAATTCCCATTCATTCTGAATTCTGACTCGGAGAATTTTATTACGATCGAAAATTACCTGGGCTATTATGCCTGATTTTACATTATTAATTAGCAATTACTCATTCGGTAAATCTCTGTGAGTAAATGATTTTGCATTCTTTCCACTGTAACTTGTTACTACATGACCATCACCTACTAATTGATATTTATAAGTGACCAATCCTTCTAAACCAACTGGACCGCGAGGGGGCATTTTTTGAGTACTAATTCCTACTTCTGCACCGAAACCATAGCGGAAACCATCGGCGAAACGAGTGGAACAATTGTGATAAACGCCAGCAGCATCGACTTGGGCGATAAAAGTATTAGCAGCAGAGGTATTTTCGGTTACGATCGCTTCAGTATGGCGAGAACCGTAGGTGTTGATGTGAGCGATCGCATCTTCTAAAGAATCCACTATCTTAATCGATAGCATCAAATCGCTGTATTCCGTTGTCCAGTCTGCTTCCGTCGCAGGTTCCATCGGCAATATTTGGCGAGTGCGTTCATCTCCGCGCAATTGAACTTGGCGAGTTTGCAAAGCAGCAGCGACTAAAGGCAGAAAATCAGGGGCAATTGATTTGTGAACGAGCAAAGTTTCAATCGCATTACAAGCAGCCGGATATTGAGTTTTAGCATCAACGGTAATATCTACGGCTTTGCCAAGTTCGGCAGCTTCATCTATATATAAATGACAAATTCCTTCCGCATGACCTAAAACGGGAATGCGGGTATTTTCTTGCACGAAACGCACAAAAGAATTAGAACCTCTAGGAATAATTAAATCTACATACTGATCCAGTTTCAAAAGTTCCAACGTTTGTTCTCTCGTGGTTAACAATTGCACCACCGCAGGCGATATTTCCGTATATCCCAAACCGAGATGAATTGCCCTAATTAAAGCTTGACAAGTGCGAACTGCTTCTTGTCCGCATTTGAGAATAACCCCGTTACCAGATTTAATTGCCAAACTAGAAATCTGGATTAGCGCATCGGGACGGGCTTCAAAAATTACCCCTAAAACGCCAAGGGGACAGCTAACGCGCTTTAAAATCAATCCCGTATCCAGTTCCCGATTAATATCAACGACACCGATCGGATCTGGTAAACTTGCCACATCGCGCACGCCTGCGATCGCAGCTTTCAATTTACCATCATCCAATCGTAACCGCGCGATCGAAGGGCTGGGCAGTCCCGCCACCTCCGCCGCATCGCAATCTGCCCTGTTCGCCGCCACAATTTCAAAAGCCGCAGATTCTAAAGCTTGGGCGACAGCTTCAATGGCTTCTTGTTTATCCTCGCTGGAAAGCGTCGCCAAATGTCTTGCAGCGAGGCGAGTTTCTTGGGCGATGGAAGTGAGGGAAGGAGAAGAAATTTGGGATACAGTCATGGACATTACTTCGGTTGCATCGTATATTCCAAGCTTAGTACATCCCAATTTTTTATTAACAGGGCGGTGTGGTGGGAGTGAGTAGGAGTTTACCGTTTTTCGATCGAGATTCTGCTAGTCAGATCGTTCGATATCTGGAATTGCTTCGCGTATTGGTATCCCGCAACCTGAAGGTGCGTTACCGGGGGTCATTTCTGGGGATATATTGGTCGTTGTTTAACCCCCTGCTGATGACGGGTGGGTATACAGCAATTTTTGGCATGGCATTTACCGCTTACTATCAAAATTCTATTTCCAAATATATGTTGGAAGTGTTTGTGGGATTGATAGTAATTAACTTTTTTTCGGCTTCTACTACCCAAGCCTTAACCAGCGTTGTTAGTAATGGTTCGTTGCTGAATAAAATTCGCCTGCCAGTCAATGTTTTTCCCTTGTCAATGATTAGCGCCAATGTGTTTCAGTTTGTCAGCGGTTCCTTGCCTTTACTGTTAATATCGACTTTAGTAACATCCAAAAGTTTAGTTAATGTGTTGGCGCTATTTGTCCCCATTATTTCCCTGATTTGTTTTACTACTGGTGTGGGATTCTTGGTAAGTGCGCTGTTTGTTTTCTTTCGAGATTTACCTTATTTTTATGAGTTAGTAGTTTCCGTGTTGTGGTTTACTTCTCCGGTGTTTTACCCAGCAGCAATTGTACCCCCCAGAATCCGCCCCCTTTTGACCTTTAATCCCATCGCATCGATTATCGAAAGCCTTCGTCAGGTTGCTTTGTCAGGAAAACACCCCGATTTTGTTTTAATTGGTAACTCTTTAATGGGCAGTCTGGTAGTTTTAGTTGTAGGATATTATTTATTTTCCCGTTGGCGTAATCAATTCATGGATTTGTTATAAATATGCTAACTATTTCGTTGGAACAGGTATCCTTGTGGCGACGGACGCAAGAAGAATTTTCCTACGATCTGAAACGGTCTATCCTTTCATTTTTAGAAGGAAAATATCGACACCCGGCTAAAAAGTTGGTTTTAGATCGGGTTGATTTATCAGTATATGCTGGTGAAAAGATTGGAATTATTGGTGCTAATGGTGCTGGCAAATCAACGCTGCTAAAGATAATTTGCGGGATTTTGCAACCCAGTTATGGTGCTGTGCGAGTGATGGGAAAAATTGCCCCTTTGATTGAATTAGAAGCGGGGTTCGATCCGGAAATATCCGTAGTAGATAACATCGTATTTTACGGAGTGATGCTAGGGGCTTCTCAACGGGAAATGCGCCGAAGAATTAATTCTATTTTGGTGTTTGCCGAACTGGAAGATTATGCTTTAGTGCCAGTAAAAGCGTTATCTTCCGGGATGGTATCGCGGTTGGGATTTGCCATCGCAACCGACGTACAACCAGATATTTTAATTCTTGATGAAGTACTATCTGTAGGAGATGAAAGATTTAAACATAAGTGCAAACAGCGAGTGAATAGATTTTGGGATGGAAATACTACCATTTTATTAGTTTCCCACGAACTAGAACTGATTCAGCAAACTTGCGATCGCGTACTTTGGTTGGATAAAGGGCGGGTGAAGTGTATCGGCGAAACTAAAGAAGTTGTCAGTTATTACCGAGACGCGATGAAAGAAACTGAGGAATTAGGTGTGAAGGAAAAAGTATGAAAGATGAAGTATGAAAGATGAAGTCAGGATCGGGATTTTCAAAATTTCAGGATTAACTGGATGATGTCTAAAGTATGAAGGATAACAATAAATTTTTTTCCCATCTCCCCATCTCCCCATCTCCCCATCTCCCCATCTCCCCATCCCCCACCAATTATCAACTTCCTTTGGCTAATTGAGCTTTTGCTTGTTGCCAAAGTTGTTCAAATTCAGCTAAAGTGTAATCTGCCAAAGGTCGATCGGCTACTGCTTCTATTTTCATTATCCGCTGAATAAATCTTTCGTTGGTTTCTTGTAAAGCTTCCGAAGGATCTAAACCGTACCAGCGGGCGAGATTGATAATCACGAATAAAATATCGCCTAATTCGGATTTTTGACGTTCTTTATTTTCATGTTCGAGCGCATACTTAAATTCTGCCACTTCTTCATTAAATTTATCCCAAACTCCCTCAACGTTCTCCCATTCAAAACCAGCCGCCGCTGCTTTTTGGGAGATTTTCATACCACCCGTTAACGGGGGTAAAGTTCTCGCATATCGACTTAATTTACTGCTGAGTAATGGCGGTGCTTCTGGAGTTTCTCCCTTTTCTTGTGCTTTAATTTGTTCCCAATTTTGCCGCACTTCTTCCGGCGTTTGGGCTTGCACATCTCCAAATACATGAGGATGGCGGCGAATCAACTTTTCCGCGATGCCTTCTGCCACTTCTGTTAAAGTAAATTGACCGTAATCGCTAGCAATTTGAGCTTGCAATACTACTTGTAATAATAAATCTCCCAACTCTTCCGCGATCGCATCTTTATCATCCCTGCGAATCGCATCCACCACCTCGTAAGCTTCCTCAATGACATAAGGAATCAAAGATTGGGGAGTTTGGGCCAAATCCCAAGGACAACCACCATTTGGCGATCGCAATTTCGCCACCACCTCAATTAACCTTTGCAGTGCTGCCAAACTAGAAACTTCAGCCATTTGACCCTTCACTTCTTCTTTTGCGGTTTTTGCGTCTTGGCGGTTCTTTTCTCCAAACTACCTCTGGGAGACTTAACCGCTTTATTCATCTTAGGCACGATCGCATTTAACCCACCGCTTTTAAAGCGTTTGAAAGTCGAACCGCCCCAATCACTCAGAGTATGACTCATCGCTCCCAATTCTAAACCCACAAACAAAGCTGCCCACTCTCTAGGGTATTCCCTGACGGAAGCGGCGGCTAATTGACTAACCGTTTGCCAATTGGTATTTGTCAAGCCAACACTCTCAGCCAGGAATAACCCCAGTCCTCCTATCGTCCCGATCCATAACACCAGATAAAGCGATCGCAATGACGTGCCCACCACTGGCCCATGAGATAAGAAAGACCGATGACGCATATTTTTTTGATAAGGTATCCATATCCAGCGCAACCAACCCCATCGTTGGAACTGGCGCGAATAGATATCCAAGTCTGGGCCAAACATCAGTCCCCCAAACAAAAATCCCCCCGACACCAGCAACGTCAGGTTACCACTCTGGGTTTGCGAGAACGTGAAACCCGCCACTACAGGCAAACTCCACAAAGTTATGCGATCGTGCGTTCGACCACTTGGCATTTTAAAAATAGTCTGCTACTATATGTAATTGTGCGACGAAAACGGGCGGTTAGCTCAGTTGGTAGAGCGCCTGCCTTACAAGCAGGATGTCACTGGTTCGAGTCCAGTACCGCCCATAGTGTACAACTTTTTTACTTGCCTTTTGATTGTCATTTAACGCAGCTATAGTTTTATTGCTGATGCTTAGAAATTTGACTACTTAAGTCCGGAAATATAAATAAAGCTAATGTATATTTAAGTCAACCGATAATATAATATACGTACAATCGGATGCCTATAATTGATACAAAAAGTTGATTTTTTTAAGGCTTATATCTGATAGATTTATTAGCAACGGATTCGGAGTGTATTCCTGTGTTTTCTTTAAATAAACAAGTTACGGGAATATCTAACTCTCCTTTGAGAAAAGGAGGATTTTTAAATCGGGATGAATTGGCGACCTCAAATCTAGAAAGACTAAAGATTGTTATATCTTACTTTTCTTACTTAAATGCTAATGGCGAAATTAGCGACAAAGCATTTAAGACACTCGTTCGTTATGCCTGTTCTATTTTTATTGAAAATGAGGTAGAGTTAAGAGTTGAAGAGGTACTAGAACAAAAAGTTCTACAGCTATGGCAAACAAAGATGTCTTCAACTCTGGAACAATTACTTTCTCAAGATATAGAGAATACCGAAAAATCGGAAATAACTAGAATTTTTAGCCTCAGATAGTATGTCTAATCAAGACTCTGAATCAACCAAAAAATCTCAAGAAGAAGAGCAACAGAATGAAGGAAACGTAGGGGGTATAGAAAAGTTCCCCGAAGAGCTAGAAAATCTTCCTCCACAAATCAAGAGAGAAATAACGGCAATTCTCTCTATGCAGCGTATTTCTGGAGCGATTTCACCTTTATCACCAATTCGAGAAAAAATTAACGAGCAGCATATTTCAAAAATCCTTGAAATTGCTGAAAAAGATGATGAAAGAGCTTTTGCAGATACACAGTCAGCCAGAATATATGGTTTTTTAACCTTTATCGTTGCAATAGGGTTTTTAGTATTTTTAACAGTTTTCTTGGTTAACAAAGATGTGGCAGTTTATCAGGACGTTCTTAAATTGCTCATTATTTTTGGTGGTGGTTTTGGAAGCGGATTTGGGTTTAAAGGATATTTAGATAGAAAGAAGAAATAAAAAGTCCCTTTTCCTGACTTTCATACCATTCTTTAGGGGCATCATCCACATCTTCATCTAGATAAAGCTCGATAAATATTTCGCTCATGAATTTTTAATTAACGGGTCGATTAATTCGTTAGGAATTCGATTAATTTGAATATAATGATTGATTTCATCTTGATGATCGCTGTAATAACTTAAAGCGTTAAAGACCTGCGCTAAGGTTAGGTGAGGTAACCGTTGAGGAATTTCTTCCGGTGCTATTCCCATTCGCCAATTTTCTACAATTGCTCGGACTGGGGTGCGAGTTCTTTTAATAATCGGTTCGCTGTTGAGAATTTGCGGATCTCTAACTATATAAAGATGTTCTGTTGCTTGAATCATTTTATTCCTACTACTCTCTAACCAACATTACCAGCAGCTAACACTTGCTCAACCGTTAAAGTTAATTCTGGAAAAGTCCGAGAAACAATATTTTGATTACCCATAAACACCGTTTCTTCATATAAACCTTCTTCCCACAACAAAACCGTAACTTTTGATTCCATAGGGTCTACAATCCAATATTCAGGAATCTCTAACGCTGCATATTCAGAACGCTTATACCGATAATCTCGATTGACAGATTCCGGACTAACAACTTCAACAGCTAACAATGGCGGTATTTCAGCAACAGCCGATCGGTCCAGGAAATCCCGCACCTGTTCGACAGGTACAATATAAAGATAGGATAATCTCGACTTTCGCCATCCCGTTCTAATTCCCGCTTCTCTAAAACATAGCCAAGGTAAACCTAACCGCTTGATTTCTGCCTTAAAATTGTCTTGTAGAAAATCAGCAATTAATAAATGTCTAAATGTAGGCGGATTCATTAGTTCTAATCTCCCATCAACCAATTCATAGCGGTTATCCGTCCCATCATCAAAAACTAAATATTCCTCAAAAGAATATAGACGTTCGGCAGTTGTTACATTCATACTCTGTTTTACCTACAGCAAATTTTGTAATTTTCGCACTTCTATCCTCATCCCAAATTTTAACTAAACGGCAACGATATCACAAACTCCGTACCATAACCGGGTTTAGAAATACAATCAATCGCACCACCATGTTTATCTTCAATAATCTGCCGCACAATTGATAATCCCAAACCAGTACCTTTACCAACTTGTTTAGTAGTAAATAAATAATCGAAAATCTTATCTTGCACTTCCGGATTTATCCCTACTCCGTTATCTTTAATTCGGATATTAACTTGAGTATT
Organism: Leptolyngbyaceae cyanobacterium; assembly: GCA_036703985.1. Classification (GTDB taxonomy): domain Bacteria; phylum Cyanobacteriota; class Cyanobacteriia; order Cyanobacteriales; family Aerosakkonemataceae; genus DATNQN01. The sequence goes on along the minus strand of DATNQN010000020.1, from coordinate 27,080 downwards.
ATCTTGCATTAATTCAGTAATAATTGTAATTTGATTGGGAGTAGCTAGAATCTCGGCAAAACTACGTCCTATATTCGATTCTTCTACCGCATCAACCGCATTAGATAACACATTCATAAAGACCTGATTCAGTTGTCCCGGATAGCAGTCAACTTCCGGAAAGTCACCGTATTCTTTGACTATTTCAATGGCGGGACGTTGCTGGTTACTTTTCAGGCGATGCTTCAGTATTAACAGGGTGCTATCAATTCCCTCATGAATGTTAAACTTGACTTTGCGATCGCAATCAGTGCGAGAAAAGGTTCGCATGGATTGGCTAATCTCCGTAATGCGGTTTGTTCCCTCTTCCATTGACACGATTAGTTGTAGAAAATCTTCTATTAAATAATCTAGTTCGATCGACTTGATTCTTTCGATAATTTCTGGGGCGGGCGAAGGATGGTATTTTTGATAAAGTTTGATTAAATCGATTAATTCTTCAGCATAATTTTTGGCATGATTGAGATTGCCAGCAATAAAACTAACGGGATTATTAATTTCGTGAGCAATACCCGCTACTAACTGCCCCAACGAGGACATTTTATCGCTCAGTAATAACTGAGATTGGGCTTTTTGCAATTCTTCTGTACGTTCTTCTACTTTTTGTTCTAACGAAGCGTTTAATTCACTTAATTCAGCATTTTTTTCGGCTAGTTCTCTAGTTAAATAACGTAGTTTAAGCTGTAAATTAATTCGGGCGATTACTTCTTCTTGTTGAAAGGGTTTTGTGATATAATCTACTGCCCCCAATGACAGCCCTTTCACTTTATTACCGATATCAGATAAAGCTGTCATGAAAATCACGGGGATATTTTGGTATTTGGGATTTGCTTTGATTTTACGACAAGTTTCAAAACCGTCCAGTCCCGGCATCATTACATCTAATAAAATTAAATCGGGAATGACTAATTCTAAGTTATTTATGGCATCTTGACCATTTTTAGAAACTAAGGTTATAAAGCCAACATCTTTTAAAAAATCAACAAGAATTGTGAGATTGGTCGGGCTATCGTCAACAATAAGAATTATATTTTCCGTGTTTGCTTTCATATGGTATTTTTTATCTTTATTAGAAGATATAATCCAAAAATTAGTAGCCGAAAATCAACAATCAGAATCAGTTAGTAAAGAATATAAGACCGATTACTTTCCAGTGGGCTGCTAAATCAAAGATTTAGTGGTGGTTCGATCTCAATTTATTGATAAGCTAGTAAGACTTTCAATTTATTTTCAATTCAGAATTCTGGCTCCTGAACTGTTGACGATAAACTCTTAATTCTATGCTATCTTAACGTTACAGGACATACTATGTATAAAATACGATAGTTGAAAGAAAAAAAAGCACCAAGGCTCAACCTTTTATCTTATGTTGCAGAAAAGCAAGTTGAAAGGTTAATTTTGCTAGGGGAGTGCATTATATCGAATCAAATTAAATTAGTTCGTTACCTACCGAGAGGGTTGAACCTCAGCGTACTTTGCTTAAAAATGTAACTATGCCTCGCATCAAGCGCCGTCAGTTTTTACAATTTGCCAGTTCTACTTTAGCAACCTTGGGTCTGAGTCAACTAGACATCGGGGAACGATCGCATCGCTACGCCCGAGTTTTGGCCCAAAGTACCCCACGCAAACTCGCCTTACTCGTGGGAATTAACGCTTATACCGACCAACCATTACAAGGTTGCGTTACCGATGTCAACTTGCAAAAACAATTATTAATCGGTCGCTTTGGCTTCAATCCCAAAGATATCCTGATCGTCACCGACCAACAAGCCACCCGTCAAGGCATACTCACCGCTTTTGAAGAACACTTAATCAAACAAGCAAAACCTGGAGATGTCGCCGTCTTTCACTTTTCCGGGCATGGTTCTAGAGTAAAAGATCCCGATCGCGATCGTCCAGACGGACTAAACAGCACCTTCGTACCCATCGACTACGCCCAAGCCACAGAAAACGGTCGCGTTCAGGATATCATGGGGCATACCCTATTTCTCCTGATGAGTGCCATCCAAACGGAAAATCTCACCGTCGTACTAGATAGCTGTCATTCCGGTGGCGGTACCAGAGGAAACTTGCGAGTGCGTGCGCGATCGAGCGGTGAAGACCTACAACCAGTATTATCAGAAATAGAATATCAGCGCCAATGGCTATCCAAACTCAACCTTTCGCCTCAAGACTTCATCGACAAACGACGCGCGGGTATCGCCAAAGGAGTTGTCATCGCCTCCACCCAGCGTAATCAATTAGCCGCCGATGCACCATTCAGCGACTTTTTTGCAGGCGCATTCACTTATGTAATGACTCAATATCTCTGGCAACAAACCAAAGGCGAATCATTAAGCAGTATGATTCCTAATGTTGCCCGGACGACTACCCTTTTATCTTCTCAAGGACAAATTCCCCTATTTGAAGTTAAGCCTAACAGCAACCACGATCGCAAACCAGTTTACTTTACCGAAAAACAAACACCACCAGCCGAAGCAGCCATCATCAAAGTAGAAGGAAATCAAGCACAAGTGTGGTTGGGAGGACTTAATCCCCAAAGTTTGACAGCATTTGAGCAAGGTGCCATATTAGCGATCGTAGATCCCCAAGGGCGACATCAAGGCCAAATCCAAATCGAATCTCGCAACGGACTAGTCGGACAAGGTAAACTAATCGGAACCGCACAACCGGGAACTCTCCTGCAAGAAAACGTGCGGGGAATCCCCAACAATGTTAGCCTACACATCGGACTCGATCCATCATTAACTAACGACACCGCCGCCGCCAAACAAGCATTACAAACAAATCAACGCATTAAAGTCTTACCGCTTCAAAAAGAAGAAGTACACTACATCTTAGGTCGCCTCACCGAAAAATATCATCGAGAATTACAACAAAGACAAATCGAAAATATCCCAGCCATTGGTACGATCGGTTTATTCACTCCCGGACTCGATATCATTCCCGATTCTTTTGGTGAAGCTGGCGAAAATATCGCCGCCGCCGTTACCCGTTTACAACCAAAACTCAAATCACTTCTCGCCGCCCACATTATCAAACTCACCCTCAACACTAACTCATCCAGGCTAAAAATCATTGCCTCCATGAGTCGAGAAGGACAAAACGACATTCTCGCCAGCACTTTTCCCATTCGCGGTATCGCTTCCCAAGCCATACCCATCAATCAAACTAGCCAAACACAAACCCTATCTGCCAATTCTCGCCAACTACCACTAGGAACATCCGTTCAATTCCGCATCACCAACAACGAAACTCGTCCCCTCTACATCAGCGTCTTAGTCATCGATTCCGCCGGAGAAATGGCAGTTCTCTTTCCCAACAACTGGACGGCGACAGATGACGTAATGCAGTTTAACCCGAATCAAACCTTACTTTTACCCGACCCCAGCAAAGATAATTTCAGCTTCGTCACCCAACAACCAAAAGGAACATCAGAAGTATTGATTATTGCCAGTACTACGCCTTTGCGAAAAGCCCTTTCCGCTTTACGAGCAGTTGCATCGCGAGGAGAACAAGACAGAGGGCCGATCGATCTCCCAGAACCTACCGAAGCGATCGATACTTTGTTGGCAGATCTGGATGAAAGCACTCGTGGTAATATTACTAGATCTGGAGATTCAAGTCAAGGAATCAAGAGTATCGATACTTCCCAAATCGCCGCCATGTCGATTACCTTTGAAGTGATCTGAATTCGATTATTATTTAGAGCAAATCGGTTATAGTCAAATAATCATCAGCTATCGAGTAATTCCTGGGTCATCGCTTTTGGGCAGAATATGCCCATTTCTGGAATCTCACTTGTAGAAAGAGATTCTTTAATTAATATCGGGTGTTCATCTATATTAATTCAAATTTCAATTTCGGTTGTTATTGTCATGACAACCAGCAGAATAAACTAGCACAAAAAAGCAGTTTTTAGGCGTCATTTAATGTCCGGTAGCATCAGTTACCAAAAAATCGCCTTCTTATCTGCGTTTATCTGCGTTTATCTGTCTACATCTGCGGTAAAAATTAAACCCTGATTCCCACAGATAATTTTTCGCATTACTCTTATACTAAAAATGCAACCGAACACAATATCATAAGGCAAAAAATACTCAATTAGAGAATTCTAACAGCTAAATTCCAACTCCTAAATAGGAGAATTCTAATCAACCCAGTATGAAATATTTAGGCATTTACTTATTAGGCTTATTTCTCAGCCTTCCCTTACCAGCAACGGCACAATCTTCTACCCCCATGACAGATGAATATGGTGCTACGGGCAGAAACCCCAATATGCAAGAATGGTACACCAGAGTTAGGGGAAAAATGTACGGAGAAACTCCGGCTGGAAGTACTAATTTAGATCGCTTTAACGCCCCAAATAATAGTAACTCTCCCGTACCAGAAGTTGCACCGATGACTGCCCCTGTAAATACGCCCAGAGGTGGATTTATCCCCAAAGATCGAGGTGCGCCAGAATCAACTGGAGGTGGAGGAACTCGCTTTTTTCAAAAATAAATACCTAGCAAATACCATTTCACTCAAATCGTGTCACATTTACTATTTTGTAGAAAATAAGCGATCCAGAAGAAAGTGAATTGGTAAAAAACAATCAGAAATATTATCAATATGGACTGGCAACCGATCGCTAATAAAAAAGGTAAAAGTAAACAGTCAAACGCCGATCGAGGGAAGGCTTTAGCTTTTACTTTAATGCCTTTTTCTAAATTATTTACTAAAAATAAACCATTGGCAGTTAAATTTGAAAAACTTAACTTACTAAGCAACGGGTTTCTCTGGTGGAAAAAAGCTAGGGGTATGGTGGCGCATTTTCCAAATAGTAAAGGATTAATTAGTTGTACCATTTCTACTTTAACGATTACCGGATCTTTACTAGGAGTGCGCTATCTCGGTGTAATCGAAAGTTGGGAACTGACAGCTTACGACCAAATGGTGCGCTTCGTTCAAAATAAACGACTGGATTCTCGGATGTTAGTAGTTGCCATTACCGAAGCAGATATTCGCTCTCAAAGATGGCCGATTTCCGATCGCACTGTTACCCAAATATTGCAAAATTTACAAAAGCACGATCCGGCAGTGATTGGTTTGGATATTTATCGAGACGTTCCTCAAGAACCAGGTTATTCTTTATTAATCAATTTACTTAAATCTTCACCAAATATTATTACAATTACCGATGATGCGGGTGGCATCCCCGCACCTCCAGATTTACCAAAAGAACAAATCGGATTTAACGATTTATTAATCGATTCAGATGGCGTCATCCGCCGCAATTTGCTATATATACCAACTGAACGAGGCACCCTTAGTTCGTTTTCTCTTCGCCTAGCCCAAACTTATCTGAAAAAATCCGGTATTACTCCTCAAAGTAGCCGCACCGAACCACCTTATCTCCAATTAGGTAAAGCCATTTTCGTGCGTTTGCAATCTGATTCTGGCGGTTATCAAAAAATTGATGCCAGGGGATATCAAGTAATGCTAAATTACCGATCCGGAAGATCGATCGCGCGAAAAGTTACCCTTCAACAAGTGCTTTCCGGACAAGTCGATCCCGATTGGATAAAAGGCAAAATCGTAATTATTGGCAGTACCGCCCCCAGTCTAAACGATTTGTTTTTAACTCCCTACAGTCCCACCCAGCAAGAAAATTACAAAATGCCCGGAGTACTAATTCATGCTCAAATGGTCAGCCAAATTTTGAGTGCAGCTTTGGGGGAAACACCTTTATTTTGGTTTTGGCCAGAATGGTTAGAAGTACTGTGGATTTTAGGTTGGGGAATCGTCGGTGCGATTTTAGCTGCTAGTTTTCGTCATCCCCTGACACTGGTGATCTTGTGTAGTGGGATGATGGGAGCGATCGCGTTTAGCAGCTTTTATCTGTTTACTCAGCAAGCATGGATACCCGTAGTATCTCCTGCCTTAAGCGGATTGCTAGTGGCTACATCTGTAGTAGTAACTCGGGCTTATGCTTCCCACCAACAAGAACAAATGGTGATGAACTTGTTGGGAAAAAATACCTCGCCAGAGATTGCGGCGGCTTTTTGGCAAAATCGCGATCGCTTACTCAAAGAAGGCAAGCTACCCGGACAAACCCTCACCGCTACCTTATTATTCACCGATATCAAAGATTTCAGCACGATCGCCGAACAAATGACCCCCCAAATACTGCTGGAATGGCTCAACGAATATTTCAGCGCGATCGCACAAGAAGTACAAGCCCATCACGGCATCATCAATAAGTTTACAGGGGATGGCATCATGGCCGTCTTTGGCGTCCCAGTCGCCCGCACCACACCAGAAGAAATCGCCCAAGACGCCTACGCAGCAATCGCCAGCGCTTTAGCAATGGGAGAACGCTTGCAAGAATTAAATTTGCAATTGATAAAACGAGGTTTACCCGCCATCCAAATGCGAGTAGGCATTTTTACAGGCCCAGTAGTCGCCGGCAGCCTGGGCGGAAAAGACCGCTTAGAATACGGTGTGATCGGCGACAGCGTAAACATCGCCTCCCGTCTGGAAAGTTGTGCCAAAGACCGCCAACCCAGTAATTGTCGCATCTTAATTGCTCAAGAAACCTTAGTTCACGTTCTCGGCAAATTTAAAGTAGAATCTTGGGGGCCGATCGCATTAAAAGGTAGACGGCAAAGCGTAGAGATTTATCGTGTCATTAGTCAGGAAAAGGATGAAGTCTGAATTCTGAAGGATGAAGTCTGAAGGATGAAGTCTGAAGGATAAAAATTAATTGTATTTATCTCCCCTGCTCCCCTGCTCCCCCACCCCCCTGCCCCCTCAAATTAAGATGGGCGTAAAGTTCTGTAAAAGACTTGATAGAAAAACTACTTAGTCGTTTTATCGTGAACGATCGAGAGCTATAATTCTCAACCGCTTCAACATAGATTATAAACAAAAGATAAAGCGATGATCGAAAAAATATTGCTGGCTAACTCTGGAACAGGCCATACTGAAGAAATGCTCAAAGCTTTGATGGAAATTCCCTCTATCAAACCAGCTTCCGTAACCATTCTGCACGTCGTACCTCCCCAAATCACCTCCGACGCAATGACTGACAAATGGGAAGAAGGCGGAAAATTGTTGGCCACAGCGATCCAGTCTTTACAATTAGATCCCAATCACGTTAACGCCATGTTGCGACAAGGCGATCCCAAAACGATCGTTTGCGAAGTCGCCGATGAAATGGATGCGGATTTAATCATCATGGGCTCTCGCGGACTCAAGCGCCTGGAATCCATTTTAGAGAACTCCGTCAGCCAATATGTTTTTCAGCTGTCCGCTCGTCCCATGTTGTTGGTAAAAGACGATATCTACGTCAAAAAAATCAGCAAAGTCATGGTGGCGATGGATACTTCGCAAGCCGCCAAAGAAACTTTAAAATTAGCATTGGCGATCGTCAGAGATATTAAAGGCGGTCAACTCGTCCTCGCTCACGTCAATCCCAAAGAGCAAAGCGCCACCCCAGAAGCCGATCCGGTTTTAGCCGCTGCCGCCGCCGAAGCGAAAAAAATGGGCGTTTCCTACAAGTGCGTCACCAGCAGTGGAAAAGCTGGCGAAGAGATTTGTCGAATTGCCGATGAATCGAATGCAGACTTATTAATGTTAGGTTCTCCAGACCGTCGTCCCTCCATTGCTAAGGGACTACCAGATTTAGACCGACTCTTAGGGACTTCTTTATCAGACTACGTAAGAGTTTATGCTAACTGTCCGGTATTGTTAGCCCGCACCGTTGGTTAAGTTAATTTAAGCTAATTTTCACAAAAAAATACCCCTGCTGCCATTGTTAAGTGGAAGCAGGGGTTTTTTTGTCGGATATACTAATCAGCTTTCTTACCGCCTTCGCGGGTAGCTGTTTGAATGTACAAAATTAATAAAAACACACTGGGAACCAGCACGAATAAGATGCTGGCCAGAAAACCTAAATCATTAACTTGCATGACGCCCAGCCTCTAAGCGAGAAAAAATCAACATCACTAGGATATCACCAGAAACACCATAACCTATTCAAACGGTTCTACCTTAGATGAATTTAGATCGCTGAAGTTTCTAAGGCTTTGTAATGACGCTCACTGGCCCATTTACCAGAGTTTGACAGGCAAGACGATAGTTAGCTGGCTTTTTCTTGAGTTTCCGGTTTTCTACTTCAGTCCGAGGGGAAAGATTTTCCATTCCTTCCGCAATTTCTACAACACAAGTACCGCATTGACCGTAGCCGCCACAGTTCATCGCTTTACCAAAAAGCGTGTACAGATCGATGCGATTTTCCAGCATTTTCTGTCTTAAATTTGCACCATCTGCCGCCACTATTTCAGAACTTTCTTTCACAAATTTGATGTTGGCCATTTCTAATCCTTTCCTCAGCAAACATAAAAGCGTTGGCAAAGTCGCTATCGGTCTGTTGCTGATAATTATCTTACTTTTTTTTAAGAAATATTACAAATTTTTCACGAAAAAATCTTTATTTTAAGGACTAATTCTAGTGTATCGCCATCTAACCATAAAAATAAAACATTCAGGTTAAGTAATTTCACTTAGTTTAACCTGAATGTCGCTCGCTTCGCTTTGAAAGCTTGGCAAAATCATACGTTTAACTGTCCTTACCGAAACCCGCGTCTGGGTTAATTCAAAGCCATCGTGCGATTAGTTCGGCATCACCATCTGGATCTGTTATACCTGCCGTTTCGATCGCGACGATCGTATCTATCATTACGATCGTATCGATCGTTACGATCGTACCGACCCCCCCGATCGTACCGATCGTTACTGCGGCTACCAACTAAGAACTCGGCTCGACAACCATTTCTAACCCAAATCCGATTTCTGTCATAACCCCAATTTCCACCATTACATCTGGTGTCAGATAGCTGTCTGAGCAACCTTACTCCATATCTAGTATCTGCCCGACAACTATTGCGCTGGCGATTACTACTTTCGCAAGTTATCACTTGCTCGGCACTGACTGGAGGGGTAGCCACCGTAAAAACCGCGCCGATCGTCAAGCCAAGAGCAGCAGCAGCGAAAACCAATGGAAAAGGGTTAGCCATATTAAAATCCTCCCTTAAGATTGAGGATGGGGTAAATGCCGATCGAATGCTTTGATTAAAACCGACAAAAATTACATTTTGCCCCTAATTTCGATGACAGATTTGTAATCTAAGTCGGCTTAACTTTTTCCCCTGGCTAGCGAGCAGCTGCATTAGTGGGTGAAAGATTACTAATAGACCTCTGCAAAGTAGCCAGCGCCCGATTATAGTCGAGAATCGCCCGCACCCGGTTACCTTCGGCTCTAGTCAACTCGTTTTCCGCATCGATCACTTCTGTTTGCGTTCCCACACCAGCTTGGAAGCGTAACCGTGCTAAACGTAAAGCTTCGGTGGCTTGTTCTAAAGCAACAGAAGCAGTTTGGATATTTTGTAAGTTGGCGAGTAAGTTGTTATAAGCTTGTTCCACCTGGAAACGAATTTGGTTGCGAAGGTTAGCAAAACGAGTTTCTGCGATCTCGGCTTCCGTTTCTTGCTGGGCTGCTCTGGCTCTAGCTGCTCCTCCATCAAACAGATTCCAGCTGACCCGCGCTCCCACAGAATAAACATCACTCAGCCCAACACCATCGTTAAACACATCTTCTAAAGTGTAATTGGCAAACAAACTTACTTGCGGTCTTTGTTCCCCCAACGCGAATCTTCTTTGCTGCTGGCTAATATTCCTTTGCGCTAACTGCTGTTGCAACTCCGCCCGATTTTGGAAAGCTTGAACGATACTCTCTTCCAAAGAAAGTTGCCAAAGCCCAGCAATTTCTACCGGATCGGCAGCAGTAATATCGACATCCTGAGGTAAGCTCAATATTTGCGCTAACTGCCGTCGATTGATTATTTGATCTCCCCGCGCCCGAATCAAGTTTTGGTTTTCATTCGCTAGCTGCACCTGAGCGCGTAAAGTATCGAATCTAGTACCCAAACCAGCTTGTTCCAATGCTTGTGCATCTCGCAAACTCTGGAGCGCAGCCCTCACCGCACCTTCCGAAATCCGCACTTGCTCGTCTGCTTGTTGTACGTCGTAATAAGCATTGGTAATATCGAGACGAGTTTGTTCGCTCAAACGTTCGACTTCTAATTGATTGAGCCGCACCTGTTCTTCTGCTGCTTGTATTTGAGCATCCCGACGGCCACCAGTATAAACGTTGTAATTTAGTTGCAATCCTCCATTTACCCTAAAATTGGCATTATTATCTTCGTTGTCTATCTGCGGGCTTTGTCGCGTTGATTGAGCTTGTCCTTGAAAATCTAAATTAGGATATAAAGCCGCTCGTGCTTCTCGCAACCTTTGACGAGCTTGTTCCAATTGTAAAAGCGCTACTTGCAAATCTCGATTATTGCGTCGAGCCAGTGACAGAGCTTGTTCGAGCGTCAGCGGTTGATTTATCTCAATGTCTACTTCTTCAGGACGGGTGGGAAATAGTAAAGGATTGGGATTGGGGATGAGATAACTCGGTACTGGCGTATCGTACAAGCGATTCTGGATAATGGGAATGCGATTTCCCAACGGTAATGCTTGCGCCTGAGTCGATGGAGTCGAACTATTTTGAGCCGAATTATTGCTCTGTTGTTGACTTTCCCTCGTTGTGGACTCTCTTGTTTTTCGATCGCTATGACTATTTGTTGCTGAGTTACTTGCCCGAGAGTCGATCGCAATTTCTGCCACTAGCTCAGAAATTGGGAGATCCGCATCCTGACTTAACGAGGTATTACTACGAGCTTGATGACCCAGACTAGCGGGTAAATCGGCAGCAGCCAGTTCTTTTGCTTTTTCTGGCATCTTCACCCCATTCTCTACTACCACCTGGCGATCGCTATGACCGTGATGGCCCAGACTAGCTGGCAACTTGATAAAAGAACTCGTGTTTAATTTTTCCAAAGATTCGATCGCGTAGCGAGGGGGATGCCCGTTCGCATTTTTAGGTGCTAAATCTGCTACATCATTATCCAACCGATCGCTGGGTAAATGATGCTGAGGCTGAGTCAGCACGGTAGTAGTTTGGGTAGCTTCTGCCGACCCATTATTTACATGAAAACTAGGGGTAGCATTAGCAGCTATATTTACACTCAATTCCGCTAATGCAGCACTCACGCTCACAACCACAAGATGACGAAACATTGACATAAGTTTTTCAATAACTTTCTAGACCTTTAGGCTGATGTTTTGGCAAGCAACCTAAAGCAGCATACAAGTTGGCTCTGGACATTGGCAAACGATAAAGGATGAAGTATGAAGGATAAAGGATGAAGGATGAAAATTAATTGTATTTATTTCTCCTGCTCCCCATATCCCCATCCTCACCCGCTCATCCGCTCACCCGCTCTTTTGCTTTACCCATCAGCCGAACTTGTGCTGAAGTGGCGATTACATAAAACACCGGCACCACGTAAAGGCTTAAGACAGTAGAAATTAGCATACCGCCTAAGACAGTCATTCCCAAAGAAACCCGACTAGCCGCACCAGCACCAGTAGCAATTGCCAAAGGTACTAAACCGAAAATCGTTGAAAATGCGGTCATCAGAATAGGTCGGAATCTAACTAAACCTGCCTCAAGAGCCGCCTTAGTAATTGAAAGTCCTTCTTCCCGCCGTTGATTGGCAAATTCCACGATTAAAATCGAATTTTTAGTTACCAAACCAATCAACATGATCAAACCAATTTGGCTGTAAACATTCAAATCTAAACCACGTAATAACAAAGCACCGAAAGCTCCCAACAAAGATAGAGGAACTGCCAACAAAATCACCAACGGATCGATATAACTTTCAAACTGGGCAGCTAATACTAGGAAAATAAAAGCTAAAGCCAAACCAAAAACGTAAATCGTTGATTGACCTGCCTCTTTTAATTCCAGAGATTCCCCCGACCATGCAGTGCGGATATCGGCAGGTAATTGTTGCCGTGCCAAATTTTCCAAAGCATCGAGAGCTTGACCTAAACTATATCCCGGTGCCGGACTACCGGAAATCGTAGCCGATCGCGATCGATTAAAATGATTGATCCCAGGAGGAGTAGTTGAAGGCGTAACCGTTACCAAATTAGTTAACGGAATCATTTGTCCTTGATTCGATCGCACGTAAAATTCTCGAATATTATCGGGGCTGCTGCGGAACTTATCATCCGCTTGTACCACCACTTCATAACGGCGATTTTCTACGTTAAAACTGGTAATTTCTTGTCCGCCTAACAAGATTTGCAGCGTTCGAGAAATATCTCGCAATGAAACACCTAAATTAGCCGCTTGCTCACGGTTAACCGTGAGAGTTAACTCCGGTTTATTCAATCTCAAATCCGTATCTACATTCACCAGTTGCGGCAATCCTCGGCTTGCTTTGGCTAAATTGTCTGAGGCTTCTGCCAAAGCCTGCAAATTATTTCCTTGCAACACGAACTGTACTGGTTGACCGAAACCAGCCCCAGGTAAAGCAGGTGGATTGATGGGAATAACCAAAGCTTCCGTAATCGCAAAAAATTTCCCAAATAGTTGCCCGATTGTGGATTGTTGGGATTGATTGGGATTGGGCCGTTCTTCCCAAGGCTTCAGTCTAGCAAAGGCGATTCCTTCGTTAACTTGTCCGACTCCCGCGCCACCACCAAAAGATCCGATCGCAAAATAAGTCGCCACTGTAGGTGTTTGGCTAAATACATTTTCTACCTGCTGCATCACCTTGTCGGTGTAATTGAGCGTTACCCCTTGCGGGCCTCTCAAAATGGTTAAAATTGCACCTCGGTCTTCCACTGGCAAAAATCCTACTGGTAACTGTTGGAATAACCAACCAGTCACCCCCAAAGACAGGAAAAAAACCAATATAACTACTAGTTTTAGATTCATCAAAAGCTTGAGCGACCAACGATAACTGGCCAGCATCCGGTCTAAGATCCACTCAAATAAATCTAATAGCCAGTAAATAGGCGCTAACAGCGAAGACAACCCGAATCGGCGACGGGGTGAATCTTTAATTCCTCTTCCTGTTCCCCCTGCCCCCTGCTCCGGAGTCCCCTGCCTCTTCTCTGGCGAGGGTGCTTTAAGCAATCTTGCCGACATCGGAGGAGCCAAAGTAAGCGCCGCTATAGAAGAAAATACCACTGCTCCAGCAATGGTTAAAGCAAATTCATTGAACAAGCGACCCGTCGTACCGCTGGCAAAAGCAACCGGTACGAACACCGCAATTAACACGACAGTAGTAGCAATTACTGCAAACACCACTTCTGTCACGGCGGCATAAGTAGCCGGAAAAGGAGCCATTCGCTTTTCTTCGATATAGCGAACGATATTTTCCAATACTACGATCGTGTCATCTACTACCAAACCCGTGGATAAGGTAAGGGCAAACAACGTCAGAGTATTAATCGAAAATCCCATGAAAAACATCAACCCAAATGCCCCGATCAGGGAAATGGGAATGGTGACGGATGGGATGAGAGTCGCACGCCAATCTCTTAAGAAAAAGAAGATAACTAAAACTACCAAACCAATTGATAGATAAAGGCTTACCCAAACTTCTTCAATGGCTAATTCCACAAACGCAGAACTATCATAAGCTTCCTTGTATTTCATCCCGTTGGGAAAATTCCGGGATAGTTCTTCCATTTTGGCTTTCGCACCTTTGGCAACATCCAGGGTATTGGCGTTAGAGAGTTTGACTACCCCTAAACCAACTGCTGGTAGACTGTTAAACCGCACGAAAGATCGATCGCTCTCGGCACCAACTTCTGCTCTGCCGATATTTTTCAGAGTAACTTGAGTGCCATCTTCGTTGCGTTTAATCACTAAGGCTTCATACTCTGGCGGGGTGCGAAGTCTTCCTAAAGTGCGTACCGAATATTCAGATGTTTCTCCTTCAACAATTCCGCTGGGAATCTCTACGTTTTCCTGGCGCAGTGCTTGTTCCACATCCAAAACCGTGAGGTTTCTCGCCGCCATCTGTTGGGGGTCTAACCAAATCCGCATGGCATAACGACGTTCGCCACCAATGATTACGCTGCTGACTCCCGGTACTGTTTCTAGGGCATCAACTACAAATTTGTCGGCGTAGTCGCTTAACTGGAGAGTGGAAAAGTTTTCGCCGTAAAGAGCAAACCATACGATCGGACTAGAATCACCTGATTGTTTGCTCACTACAGGTGCTTCCGCCTCATCTGGTAATCGACCTGTCACGCGGGAAACGCGATCGCGCACGTCTTGCGCCGCCGATTCTAAATCCCGATTAAGCTCGAATTGAACGGTGATCGTACTAACAGATTCTCGACTTTGGGAAGTGAGCGTTTTGATTCCTTCTACACCGTTTAGTTCTGATTCGAGAATTTCGCTGATTTCTGTTTCTACTACTTCTGGACTTGCACCTGGATAAACGGTAGTAACGCTGACTACAGGTGGGTCAATGCTGGGATATTCCTGCACTGGTAACCGGAAGTAACCTACTACCCCCACCAAAATAATTAATATGGAACAAACCGAAGCAAATACCGGTCGCTTAATGAAGAAGTGAGTAAACATATTCGGTTATTTGTCATTGGTCATTGGTCATTTGCGATCGGTCATTGGTCATTGGTCATTTGCGATCGGTCATTTGTTATCGCTTATTTTTCCTTTGTTTGCGATCGGTGAATGACGAATGACTAATAACCAATGACCAATGAAAAATGACTAATTACTATGGCATCGGCATGATAGGTGCTCCATCTGCTAATTTTTGCGTGCCAGATACGACTATTTGAGAACCAGCTTCTAAACCGCTGACAATTTGGGTTTGGTCACCTTTAACTAAACCTATTTCCACTTTTTGCAGTTTTGCTTTCATGGTGGGAGGTGGTGGCGCTTGTGGTGCTTGAGGATTTGGAGAGGCGGCTGGTTGGGGAGCGGGTTGTCCGGCAGCGCTCGGTGGGGAATCCGACAATTTTTTCGCTACGTAGACGAACCGATCTTGACCCTGGAAAACCACTGCTGTGGTAGGAATTACGATCGTATTCGGATAATTGTTCCAAACTACTTTTGCTCTTACGAACTGCCCATCTCGTAGCTGTCCTTGGGAGTTATCAAAAGTAGCTTTAGCCAAAATAGATTGAGAGTCGGGATTGACTTTTGGCGAAATAAAACTAATTTGACCGATTAAGGAATTCTCCACACCTTCTAACTGAACTGGCAATCCCAATCTTAATTGAGGTTGTCGTTCTACGGGAATTGCTAGCCGCAAGTCTAAGGATTGATTTTGAGTCAGAGTGGTTACGATATCTCCTTTTCTCAAATAATCTCCTAGTTTGGCTGGCACATCACCGATCGTGCCGACAAAAGGCGCACTCACCCCCGTATTTCGCAATAGGACTTCTTGCGCCCTTAATTGAGCTTGTGCTTGAGCAACTTGTGCTTCTGCTTGAGCAATTTCCTCGGCTCTCGTACCGCTTTGCAATAACTGTAAAGCTTGTTGTTGTTGTTCTAAAGCAGCAGTTAACTCTCTAACATCTGATTGCCTACTCTGATTAAGTCGCTCTAGGCTTGCTTTGGCTTCCCGCACGATAGCTTCGGCGCTGCGGTTTTCCGCAACGTACTGGTCTAAAGCATTTTGAGAAATTCCACCCGCTCTTCTTAATTCTTCATATCTTTTCAGCCGTTGTTGTTTGAGGGCGGCGTCTGCTTCGGCAGCTTGTAATCTGGCTCGCGCGGCGTCAATTTCATCTGTTCGAGAGCCTGCTCTAGCATCTGTTAAACGAGCTCGTGCTTCTGCTACGCTGGCTCTAGCTCTAGCAATTTCTTCCGGACGACTGCCGGCTTTGAGTTCTTGCAAGCGAGCTTGAGCGCGAAGGATATTGGCTCTTTCCTGTTGGATGGCAGCTTGTACTTGGGCGCTATCTATGCGAGCGATAATTTGTCCTTGCCTCACGAAATCCCCAGCTTTGACGTAAATTTGGCTGATTCGCCCTTCAGCTTCCGATCGCAATTGTACCGATCTCTGAGATTCCAGGCTCCCCACGAAATCAGAAGTGTCTTGTAAGGTACTAGTTTCGATCGTTGCCAATTTGACAGGGACTGGCATCGGTTGAGCTTGCCCTGCTTGAGGAGGAGCCGCAGTTTGATTAGACTGCCACCAACGCCAAGCCGCACCTCCACCCGCTAGCAGGATAATTACTGCTATAACGGTGTAAATAATATTTTTTACTGGGGATTTGTCTGCTTTTTCTGGTACAAAAACCGCCTCAGCTTGATGTCGATCGGCAATTTCATCTGTCTCTGGATTCAATGGAATGTCTTGTTCTAAAACTGGTGAAGTTGCTGATTTCCCATTAAGCGATTCGGAAGTTTGTTGCTGATTCATAGTATTTTTTAGAGTTTAAGGATTACAGGAATAATTAGGATGAAGTCTGAAGGATAAAGTGTGAAGGATGTAGTCTGAACTATAAAAATTAACTAATACCAATTCACTTGCTTTCGCGTTATTAATATTTCCCCCTGCCTCCCCATCAGAATAATCAAAGTGACAATGGTTAAGTGAAATGATGTAAGTTTTTTCATCTGCTCGTTCTCCCATCCCCTATCTCTCCATCTCCTCTTCACCCCCTCACCCTTTTTCTTTCGATCCCCGGAACCAAATTATTCTGTTGCTCCTTGGCTATTTGCTCTGTTAGCCAATCAATCTCTTCTTGGAGCATGGCAAAATGTCTTTGCCATGCCGTTGCTTGATAAATATCTGGTGGTAAAGGTTCCATCTCCAAATTTTCCAGACGCAATCGACAAACCATTAAGCGGTTTCCCAATAATTTGAGACGATCGACAGGTTCTAAATTGCTAAAAAAGAAAAATTTAATCATAAAGCGAGAGCGGGTATTAACCCAGCTTTCGTGTGGATTTTCCAGCATTTTTTCCCGCCAACTAGACCGCCCGATGGGAGTAATGGCATATATTTTGCGGCTGGGGCCAGCATCTCCTGCTTCTTCTACCACGGTTACGATCTCGCCCCGTGCTTCCAAACGCCGTAACAAAGGATAAATAGCTCCATAGTTAACGCTGATGCAGCTACTCATAAATAACTCTAGTTGCTGCTTTAGTCGATAACCATGCAGTGGTTCTTGTAAGAGTAGACCCAAGGTAGCTAATTCAAGCATATATATTAGACTGATATAATTCGCAGATACACCTGCTGATAATTTCGCATTCCTCGTACAGTTTATTTGGATTTGAGAAGTTGGGCGGGTATAGCGGCTGAAAAACAGATAGAATAATGTTTTCAGCTTCTAATGAAATGGTCGGGAATACTTCTGTCTAAGGGCTAAGTTATTTAAGTCCTTGTAAAAAATCGAGATATTACTATACATAAGATACGCTGTTCCGGGTAAGCGATCGCATCCTACACCGGGGTCACCCGATCGGGTGATGTTGGCAGCCTCAAACACCAAAATCCTCCCAATCGGAGTGAAAGGGAGGAATTAATATCACTTCCATAACTAAATTTAGTGAGGTTTCACAAAGAAACAGAAATTAAAAAAAAGCAGAAAAATTCACCTCAACTACAACTTTTTGGAAACGATAAAATGATTCGGTTTGGCAAATTTGGTAGCGGTTACTTAACGGAAACGGCATCCACGTCAACTACGCTGTCTGTGGCGGATGTGGCACTATCAGCAACTTCAGCCTTATCTTCACCTTGACGCAATTTGACGTAATCGATTAACAACTGGGAGACTTCCGAAACTAGTAACGTCATAACTGCTGCATCATCAATTAAACCCACAATGGGAATAAAATCAGGAGCAATATCGAGCGGGCTGAAAAGGTATAACAAAGAACCGAGAATCAACCACCAGCGATATTTGGGATTGCGGATCGTGCTGCGATACCAGTTATATAAAGATTGAACTGAGAAACTCATTTATTTACCCTCTAGTTATTATTAATTGTGGCAAATGCTCTGTTTACTTGCTGGTGTGGATATCCGCCTGATGTTATGTAGGGATAATGAGGGAGGTTGGCAGAATTTTTTGATGAGAAAAAATGTGACGACCGTACTTGATGCGCCGCATTTCTTTAAAATTGAGTTGCCCGTAACTCTATAAAGGGTGTCGGGCAACAGGATCGCCATAGAGACGAGGATAAATGGAGGAAACAGAAGACTGTGAATGACTTGTTGAAACCGATATATAACCTGGAAATTTTTAAGGACGGCGGCCCAGCAATGTGGCCGTTGCTGGCGCTGTCTATCCTGTCTCTGAGCGTAATCCTCGAACGTTTATGGTTTTGGGCTAGAATCCTGACGAGGGAAAGAGACATCGTTAACCGAGTTTTAGATGCGGCGACCCAAGATTGGGAAGTCGCAACTGAAATTGCTAGGAGATCGAGTAATAAGCCAATCGGTCGATTTTTGTTCGCGCCTTTGCGTCTCTCTCAACCCGACCCGGAAGTGTTTCGCTTAGCATTGGAAACTGCCGCAGAAGAAGAATTAGGTGCGATGCGGCGGGGTGACAAAATTTTAGAAGCGGTGATTGCCCTGGCACCTTTACTAGGATTGTTTGGCACGGTTTGGGGTTTGATCGTATCTTTACGTTCGATTCGGATTGGTGATTTGGGAACTGGTGCGGCATCTGAAGTGACTTTGGGAATTGGCGAAGCGTTAATCAGTACAGCCGCTGGACTGGTTGTGGCAATTGGCTCGTTGGCATTTTATCGCCTGTTTCAGCTTTTTTTAGCGAACCAAGTGAAAGTGTTCCGCAAAGCTGGTAATGAAATGGAGTTGCTTTACCGCCAGTTTTGGGCAAAAACGATCGCTAATCCTAACTATTCTGACAACCATAAAGGTTCCGTGCGAGAAATAGCCAATTCTGACAACCATAAAGGTTCCGCGCGAGAAATAGCCAAACCAAAGCTAGAAGATAATCATCAAGCAGTAGAAAATCCGGAAAAAGATTTGAGTAGTGACGAGCAAACAGCAACTAGCGAACAATGAAAATTAATTTGGATTCCCAATCTGATGACATCCGGATTGAAATCGTTCCTTTAATCGATGTCATTTTTTGTATTCTGACGTTTTTTATTTTGGCTGCTTTGCAATTTACTCGCCAACAAGCGATTAACGTGGATCTGCCAAAAGCTAGCAACAGTAATACGCCGATCGCGCGGGAGATGCTGCTGGTTAGCATTAATCCTTTTAATCAGATTTACGTAGAAAATCAATTGGTGTTGCCAGATGAGTTAGAACAAAAGTTGCGAGAATATCGCCAACAGCGCCCTGATGGAATGATGGTTTTATATGCTTCCAAGACGGCTTTTTATAACGATGTGGTGCAAGTTTTGGATAAGATGCGGGCAGTTGGTGGCGATCGCGTATCTTTAGCAACTTTACCCGATACGTCTAATCAAGTGCCTGATGGTAGTGCTCCGGTTACTCCCAGTACTGGGATGCCTGGAGTAACGCCCCTTCCTCCCGGCGTAAATCCGCCTACTACCGGAACTCCTGGAGTAACGCCCCTTCCTCCTGGCTTAAATACTCCTGGCACTCTCAGTCCCGGTTTAAACCCTTACTCTGGCAGCAATCCCCTTAATCCTTATAATCCTTACAGCGTGCCCAGCCCTGGCCAATCTACTTTACCTGGACTCAATCCTTCTGCTCCTGGTAGTGCTGTTCCAACGCCGGGTGGCGTTCCCGAACCACCTACGGGAGTTGGCAGAGGCGGAGCTAGTTCTACACCTGAAGGTACTAGATCCGGTCAGTAATCAAAAAAATCTACCGAATTGTAGATGAATCTAATTAGGCTTTAGGCTATGTTCAGCCTGGTCTTGCGCTTTTTAAGCATAGATAATAGATCGGGAGTTTTTTCCATGAATATCACTCAACTTTTAATTGCTTGGCTGGTGACTGCTGTTAGCTTGTTCATTATTTCCAAACTGCCATTAGGGGTAGAAATCGATGGATTTAATAAAGCGCTGGTTTCGGCAGCAGTGTTTGGATTGGTGAATGCGTTGATCGGGCCGGTGATTCGGGTGTTAGCGTTTCCGATTACTTTCATCACTTTTGGCTTGTTCGCGATCGTAGTTAATGCGATTATTTTTGGGTTAGCCGCTTGGTTGGTACACGGATTTCGGTTGCGCTGGGGCTTCTGGAGTGCTTTACTTGGAGCGATCTCACTTGGATTGATCAATTCTTTGATTTATGCTTTGTTAGATAAAGCTTTTTAGGTTTGGTGCAACTATCTAGAGATAGGAATAAACTGCTCGATATGGCAATCTTTTAAGCAAATAGCAGATAAATTCTCTTCTCTGGAAGTAGAACCATTTATATCAATTAGCAGATAAAACCCTGAGATAAAAAAGTTAGGTTACTGATGGTAGCTTTTTCTACCTTACTAAAACTTTATATCGCAGGGAGTTTTAATATGGATTTTGTGGATTTATTGATTACATGGTTAGTGACGGCTTCTAGTTTGTTAATTATTACCAAACTGCCGTTGGGAGTAGAAGTTGATAATCCAGGAATAGCTTATATTTCAGCAGCGGTTTTCGGGATTATTAATGCTGTAATTGGCTTTTTCGTGTTGACGGTTCCGAATTTCTTTACTTTTGGATTGTATGGATTTTTTGCCAAAGTTCTCACGTTAGGTTTGTTCTCATTTTTTATTAACGTGATTGCTTTGACGATCGCAGCTAGAGTCGTGACGGGCTTCCGTTTAGAGAAAGGAATCGCGAGTGCTGTTTTTGCCGCGATCGCACTTTCTTTAGTCAGCAGTTTAATTACCAGTTTCGTAGTTACTCAGCCAGCGACAGTTGCTTTGATTGGTAGTTGGTAGTGGGTAGTTGGTAGTGGGTAAAATTGCCAGAGGGATGGGGAGATGGGGGGATGGGGAGAAAATTTTTTACTTAATCCTTCCCTTTCCCCCTGCACCCTTACACCCCTGCACCCTTCCTCTTAAGCGGGGACTTCAATTTTTTGAGTACCGGCGAGTCCAAACGCAGCGTGGATTGCTTGTAGGGCAGTCACGCCTTGTTCTTTCGAGACGACGCAACTGATTTTGATTTCGGATGTGGCAATCATTTGGATGTTGATTTGGTGTTTTGCTAGTGCTTCAAACAGACGTGCTGCTACACCGGGCTGTCCTTCCATACCGGTACCGACGGCGCTGACTTTGGCGATCGCATCATCAACCACTACTTCTTCAGCACCGATTTCCGAAACTACTGATAAGAGAGTTTTCTTGGCAGCTTCTGCATCGGCTTGGGCGACGGTAAAGGCAATATCCCGACGAGGTATGCCTTCAACGATCCGACAGCGTTGGGATTGAATGATCGTATCGACGCTGATATTTTCTCTCGCTAGTTGTTGGAAAATACGCGCCGCCATCCCCGGACGATCGGGAATTTGGCGAATGGCAATTCTTGCTTGTTTGAGATCTAAAGCAACGCCTCTGACTGGGGATTGGAGATCGGCAGATGATGGGCGAGATACTGGAGCAGAAAGCCGTTCATTTACTGGGGAACTGCGAACGTCGAAGGTGTTGCACAGGACGGCAATTGCGCGATCGCAATCAACGGCATCAATTACGCAACTAACTTTTACTTCCGAAGTAGAAATCATTTGAATATTGATTCCCGCTTCTGATAAAGTAGCGAACATTTGAGCAGCTACGCCGGGACGCCCGATCATTCCCGCACCAGCGATACTAACTTTAGCGATTTCCCCATCTACCATCACTTCCGCTTCATCTAGTTTGGTAGGGTCTCCCCGCAGCACGGGCGCGATCGCAGATGCTACGGCTTCTGCTTTTTTGGACAAATTTTTACTGACAGTAAAAGCAATATCATTACTATTACCTTCGTGAATCGACTGAATAATCAGATCCACATCCAAATCTTGAGTAGCGATTTCCCCAAATAACTTAGCGGCTACTCCCGGACGATCGGGTACTCGCAATAAAGCCACTTTCGCTTGATCCGTATCGAATTCCACCGCATCTACCGGGCGGACGAGTTCCAAATCTTCCAGCGCTCGCTTTTGCGGATGACGGGAAATTACCCAAGTTCCCGGTTCGTCGCTCCAACTAGAGCGTACCACCAAAGGCATTCCATAATTACGGGCGATTTCCACCGCGCGGGGATGCAGCACTTTTGCTCCCAAGCTGGCTAATTCCAGCATTTCATCGCAAGTGATTTCCGACATCAGTTGGGCATCCGGTACTATGCGAGGATCGGCGGTTAAGATTCCCGGTACATCCGTGTAAATTTCGCAACAACTAGCTCCTAAAGCTGCCGCCAAAGCTACCGCCGAAGTATCGGAACCGCCCCGTCCCAAGGTAGTAATTTCCATTTGTTCCATGCTGCTGATCCCTTGGAAACCAGCTACCACAACCACTTTACCTTCTTTGAGGTGGCGCTCTACGCGATCGGTTTCGATTTTCAGAATCCGGGCGCGGGTGTGTTCGGCTTCGGTCACGATTCCTACTTGGGCACCGGTGAGAGAAATGGCGGGTTGACCCAATTCTTGTAAAGCCATACTGAGTAGGGCGATCGAAACTTGCTCCCCTGTAGAAAGGAGCATATCCATTTCCCGACGGCTGGGCGATGGGGAGATTTCGTAAGCTAATTTAACTAAACCATCGGTAGTTTTCCCCATCGCGGAAACGACTACCACTAGGGAGTTACCGGCTTGGACGGTTTTGAAAACGCGCTGGGCTACTGCTTGGATGCGTTCGACAGACCCAACAGAAGTGCCACCATACTTTTGAACAATTAGAGCCATGAGCTTTTTTCCTCTCTAGCCTCCTGCTTTCTGCGCCAGCTTTTGAAGCGCCAGGAATGAGTTCGGTGTCGCTTAGTTGAGAGGTTTTGGACTCCCAACGATCGAAGGCCAGGATTTGGTTTCGGAGGCAGTAAACAATCAACTTTTTAAACTTACCAGACTATACTGAAATCCATCCGTGTAAATTGCGATTAATCTTTTTAGTTAACTTTTCTACAACCAGTACGGAAAAGCGGATTTTACAAAAAGCAAAAAATTTTCCATGCAAAATCGCTGCGCTTCAGGCGCATAGAGAGAGCAAAATACGTCTATTTTTGCTATCCCTAAATTAGTTAGTAGGGGTTTTCCCTTACTTTTCACTTCTGGGTGTTAGGACACTAAAATATTTAGTTTGAGAACCGATGAATCCAACTGAGGGCGATCGCAAAACTAAAGAGCAGTTAATCTCAGAAATTAGAGAACTTCGGGCGCAGATGCTTAATATTCAGGCTGATTTAGCCGAAAAAGAGCAACAACTGCACCAATCCGAGCATTTGTTCGATCGCTCTAATCGAGAAGATGCCGAAAAGGAGACGACCGAGCTGGCAATTGGCGAAATCCTGGAAAGCATCACCGACGGGTTCTTAGCTTTAGACCGAAATTGGTGCTTTACTTATTTGAATGAAAAAGCCGAAGAAATGTTGCGGCAAAAACGAGCCGCGCTGCTGGGGAAAAATATATGGCAAGAGTTTCCCACTACGATCGATTCTCCTTTTTACGGGGCTGCTCGACAAGCATTAGCAGAAAATATATCTGTTTGTATAGAAGCAATTTATCAGCCAAACAATACTTGGTGGGAAGCGCATTTTTATCCATCCAGATCGGGAATTTCACTTTATTTTCGAGATATTAGCCAACGCAAACAGTCAGAGGAAGAATTATACCGAAGAGAGCAAGAATTTAAGGCATTAGTTGAGAATGCACCAGATATCATCGCTAGGATAGATAGGGATTTACGCTATACATACGTTAACCGAGCGGTGGAAAAGGCGACGGGACGATCGCCAAGCGCCTCGATCGGCAGAACGCTATTAGAGTTAGGTTTACCGACAGAAATAACCAGTCTGTGGCAAACAAACCTGCAAAGCGTGTTTGCTACGGGGGTGGAGCGTGTTTTCGAGAACCCATTTTCCACCCCTGACGGTATTAGATATTATCAATCCCGAATCGTGCCGGAATTTGCCAAAGATGGTTCGATTTCATCGGTTTTGAGTATCAGTCGCGATGTTACCGAATTCAAGCAAACCGAAGAAGCGCTACGAGAAAGTAACCAGAGATTAGATAGCCTGATTCAAGCTTCTCCTTTAGCAATTGTGGCGACGGATCGGGAAGGAAAGGTGAAAATGTGGAGTCCGGCGGCAGAAAAAATCTTTGGTTGGAAGGAAGAAGAAGTGCTGGAGAATTTGCCACCTTTTGTGATTGATGGCGAACAACCAGAGTTGAGGAATTTGCATCAAATTAAATCGCCAGGGGGATTACTGACGGGCGTAGAGGCTCGCTGTCAGAAAAAATCCGGAAAACTAATCGATATTGCGATTTGGAGCGCACCTTTGCGTGATGGAAAAGGTAATTTGTCGGGAACGATGGCTTTGATTGCCGATATTAGCGAACGGCAAGCCGTGCTGCGGGATCGCAAAAAAGCAGAAATGGAGAAAGAAAAAATAATTCAGCTGTTGGAAAACGAACAGGCGCTCCTGGAAGCAGTATTGCAGCAAATGCCAGCAGGGGTAATGATTGCGGAGGCTCCTTCGGGCAAGTTAGTGCTGGGTAATAAGTTAGTAGAAAAGATTTGGCGTCAGCCTTTCTTAGAAGCAAACAGTATTGAAGAATATCAACGATATAAAGCTTTTTATCCAGATGGAAAACTTTACGAACCGCAAGATTGGCCGTTAGCTCGTTCGGTGAGAAATGGGGAAGTAGTAACGGATGAGGAAATTAATTTCCAAAGGGGGGATGGCAATTATGGCACGATGCGGGTTAGTTCTACTCCCATTTATAACTACGAAGGCAAAATTATCGCGGGAGTAGTGACTTTTTACGATATTACCGATCGCAAACGAGCTAAGGAAGCGCTGCGAACTAGCGAGGAAAGATTCCGCATTCTGGTTAACTCCATGCAGGATATCGTTTTTACTTTAGATCGAGAGCAACGCTACACGGGGGTTTTTGGTTCTTGGTGGGAGAAAACCGGTACTTTACCGGAATCGTGTTTGGGCAGAACTTGCCGCGAAATATTTAGTACCCGAACGGCGCTGATTCACGAAGCTGCTTATAATCGGGCGCTAGCAGGGGAAACACTTGTTTATGAGTGGTCTTTTGAAAGTAGTGTTGGTATTCAATATTGTCAAACTTCCCTGTCACCGCTGCGAGATGAGTATGGAGAAACGATCGGAGTTGTGGGTGTCGGGCGAGATATTACTCAAATGCGACGTGCGGAAAAAGCACAACGTTTTTTAGCAGAAGCTAGTAAAGTGCTGACTGCTTCGTTGGATTACGAAACGACGTTGAAAAGTGTAGCTCGTTTAGCAGTACCTTATTTAGCTGATTATTGCGCGATTTTCGTGCTGGAAGACGAAAAGCTTATCCGGCAAGTGGCAATTGTTCACAGAGATCCGGCGAAGGAATTGCAGTTGCAAGAACTGCAAAAATATACTCTCGATCCTAATGCTGACACGCCAGTGGCTCAAGTGTTGCGGACTGGGGAATCTTTGGTGGTAGAAGAAGTTTCCGAGTCGTTTTTTGATGGGATTCGCGATGAAACAAGTCATTATCAATTTATGTGTTTGCTAGATCCCAAGTCGTTTTTGTTGGTGCCTTTAATTGCGCGGGGAAGGACGCTGGGGGCGATCGCATTTACTTTAACAGAACCAGGTCATCGCTACGAACAAAGCGATTTGGTGTTGGCGGAGGATCTGGCTTCTCGTGCTGCTTTAGCTTTTGATAATGCGCGACTGTACCGCCAAGCCAAACAAGCAAATCAAATTAAAGATGAGTTTTTAGCGATCGTGTCTCACGAACTGCGAACGCCTCTCAATTCTATTTTGGGTTGGGCGACTTTGCTGCGTAATCGCAAATTTGATGAAAGTATGATGGGTAGGGCGTTGGAGACGATCGAACGGAATGCGCGAATGCAAAGTCAGTTAATTGAAGATTTACTGGATGTTTCTCGAATGTTGAGGGGAAAACTTTCTTTAAATTTTCATCCGGTGAATTTGGTAGGTGCGATCGAGGCGGCGATCGAAGTGGTACGCCCTGCCGCCGAAACCAGTAATATTGAGTTGGAATTCTTATTACCTACTACAAATTGTTTAGTTTACGGTGATTTCAACCGCTTGCAGCAAATAGTCTGGAATTTGTTATCGAATGCGATTAAGTTTACTCCTTCTGGTGGGCGGGTGAGGGTGGAATTATCCATCGAAGCCAGTCAGGAAGAATGTGCTAATCCTCAGTCTGCCGTTACTAGGTATGCTCAAATTCAGGTTCGGGATACTGGTAAGGGAATTGACCAAAATTTTTTACCTTACGTATTCGAGCGGTTTCGCCAAGCGGATAGTACTACTACGCGATCGCATGGGGGATTAGGATTGGGATTGGCGATCGTGCGTCATTTGATCGAGTTACATGGTGGTAGAGTTCATGCTGCCAGCGACGGACAGGGACGGGGCGCTACTTTCACGGTAAGTTTACCACTTCTGAAAGAGGAAGCAGGTAGCTTAACGGAGGAAGAAAAGCCTCCTTTCGTTGGCGAGCATCCCCACTGTTTGACTGGGATTAGGGTATTGGTGGTAGATGACGATCCGGATACCCTACATTTTTTAACTGCTGCTTTGACGGAATACCAAGCTCGCGTAACGGCTGTCGGCTCTGCTAGGGCAGCATTAGAGGCTCTAGAACAGTTTCAGCCAGATGTTTTAATCAGCGATATCGGAATGCCAGATGAGGATGGTTATTCTTTAATCGGTAAATTAAAAAATGCGTGGTCTCAAAAAGGGGAAATCGTGCCGGCAGTGGCTTTAACTGCTTATGCGATGGAAACCGATCGAGTTAAAGTGCTCGATGCAGGTTTTCAAAAGCATTTAGCAAAACCAGTCTCATCGGAAGAGTTGGTGAGCGCGATCGTTGATGTGCTGAAAGTTTTGGGAAAAGGGGCTGGGGATTTAGGTGAGGAGTAGACAGGGTAGAGGATATACCACTTCACTTAAACGCCGTCACGTTTAATTTTGGCAGGGGGGC